>CAZHIO010000046.1:0-6446 GCA_964532615.1 uncultured Planctomycetia bacterium | reverse complement strand
CTTTAACGTCTATCTCATCGCCGAGCTTTACCACATCTTCGACATTTTTTACAAATTTGCTCGCAAGTTCGGATACATGCACAAGGCCTTCCTTGCCCGGCATGAACTCGCAGAAGGCTCCGAAATTCATTATCCTCTTAACCTTAGCCTTATAGATCCTGCCGACTTCCGGCTCTTCGATCATGCCTCTTATGATCGCTACCGCTTTCTCTATGGCTGCGGCGTCATGGGAAGCTACCTGACATATTCCGTCATCGTCAATATCTACCGTGACTCCGGTCTCCTGGATTATCTTCTTTATATTCTTTCCTCCGGGGCCTATTACTTCACCTATCTTACCCTGAGGGAGTTTTATGCTTACAATGTGAGGAGCGAAATCCGACACTTTCTCTTTCGGCTTTGATATCGACTGAAGCATCTTATCCATTATGAATAATCTGGCGACTTTCGCGTCGGCAAGGATCTTCTTAATAAGATCTACGGATATTCCCTGTATCTTAAGATCCATCTGCACTGCGGTGATACCGTCAACCGTTCCGGCGACCTTAAAGTCCATATCACCGTAATGGTCCTCCACTCCGCCGATATCCGTCAGCACTATCTCGTGGCCGTCTTCTTTGATCAGCCCCATCGCGATGCCGCTAACCGGTTTCGATATGGGCACTCCCGCATCCATAAGAGACAGGGTGCTGGCGCATACCGTAGCCATGCTCGAGGAACCGTTAGACTCAGGAATATCGGAGACTACTCTAACCGTGTACGGGAAAGCATCTTTCGAAGGCATTACGGCTTTAAGCGCCCGCTCAGCGAGAGCGCCATGGCCTATCTCTCTCCGGCCGGGGCCTCTCATCGGCTTCGCCTCTCCCACCGAGAACGGCGGGAAGTTATAATGCAACATAAAATTCTTGGAAGTCTCGCCTTGAAGAGCGTCTATAGTCTGTTCGTCGGCGCTCGTGCCGAGAGTCGTCACCGAAAGGCTCTGCGTCTGGCCGCGCGTAAATAGCCCGGAACCGTGAGTTCTCGGTAAAACCCCGACCTCACACGATATCTTACGCACCTCGTCACACCGTCTGCCGTCGACCCGCTTCTTCTTTTCCACTATATATCGCCTGACGTTCTCTTCTTCGACTTCAGATAACGCTTTCTTAACGTCAGAATTGGTATATCCGGAATCCTCGGTAACCAGCTCGGCTATTAAATCCTTAGTCAGAAGTCTTATCGCGTCTTCTCTCTGTTCTTTAGTGGCTAATTTATTCACTTCTTCAAGCTTTGTCTTAGAAGCGTCCTTTACCTTCTTTATCAGCTCATCGGACACGTTGGATACCGAATATTCTCTTTTCTTGGTATTGAGCTCACGAGCCATCTTCTCCTGCAGGTCTATGATCGGTTGCATCTCTCTGTGGGCGAACGCGATCGCCTCCGCCATATCCTCTTCGCTCAATTCCCTCGACCCGGACTCTATCATAATTACGTCGGAGCGCGTGCCTGCCACTATAAGATCAAGGTCACTGGTCTCGAGCTCTTCAAAAGTAGGGTTTATCAGATGCTTACCGTTTATCCTGCCCACTCTGACGGCCCCTATGGGCCCGCCAAAAGGCACATCGGATATCGTGAGAGCGGTGGATGCGCCTATCATAGCCAGTATATCGGAGTCGTTCTCGCCATCGCTCGATAGGACCATAGTGATTATTTGCGTCTCGTTAACGAAACCTTTGGGGAATAACGGCCGGATCGGCCTGTCTATAAGCCGGCATGTCAATATGGCTTTTTCGCTCGGCCTTCCTTCTCGTTTAAAGAAACCGCCGGGTATCTTTCCGGCTGCGTAAGTCTTCTCCTGATATTCAACCGTAAGCGGGAAGAAATCGACATTTTCTTTGGGTTCAATCGCGGATACGACGGTCGCCAGAATTACGGTTCCGCCAAGTTGTACCAGGCAAGCGCCATCGGCCTGCTTAGCCATCCTGCCTGTTTCAATAATAAGATTCTCATTTCCGAATTTTGTTTCAAATTTTTTTATCATACATTCCTTTTTATTCAATAAAAAATGCGTGAACGCCTATAAACAGACGGCTTTCATACGCACAGTTAGCGCCCGAAGGCGCCGAAGCTACTTTCTTAAGTCCAACTTCTTGATAAGATCGTGGTATTCCTTATTATCTTTCTTCTTCAGGTATTCAAGCAGCCTTCTCCTGACGCTAACCATGCGAAGCAACCCGTGCCTGGAGTGGTGGTCATGCTTGTGCGTTTTAAAATGCGATGAGAGAGAGTTTATTCTCTCGGTTAAAAGCGCTACCTGGACACTAGGAGAACCCGTATCCTTCTCATTTGTCTTGAAAGTGTTAATTATGCTCGTCTTCTTCTCTTTCACTAAAGCCATTTTCCAATACCTCACTTTTTGCATATGTTAACATACTCCATCGGAAATGTAAAGGGTTTATTTGGTGAGATGAAGTGGGAATTTTAAAATAATTGACCGGGTTAATATCTTATGATAGCCTTTACTCATTAATAGAAAGAGGTGAACCGTGAAGAACTCGGATCGTTTGGAAAGAGAAGCAGCATCTCACGTCGCGGCTCTCATGGCAGCGGCAGCGCGAACATCTCCAAAAGGCAGAGGTATCGATAATGTGGAGGTGCTGTCGATAGATGACGTCAAGACTAAGAATAAACTTCTCGATAAGATGAAGGAAATTTCCAAGGCTGAGAAGAGGCCGAGTTTTGATCGCGACGCCAATTCGATCTCCGCCGCCAACGAGATAGTCATAATAGGCGTCAGGTCGAACCCTGCCGGGCTTAATTGCGGCTTCTGCGGCCACTCCACATGCGCCGAGCTTTCTAAGGCTAAGGGCATATGTTCATTCAATTCCATCGATCTCGGAATAGCGGTGAGCTCAGCCGCGGCCATAGCGGCCCGGTTTCATATAGATAACCGGCTGATGTATTCCATCGGCAGAGCGGCCCTGGAAATGAAATTATTTTCCGCGGCTGTAAAACAGGCCCTGGGAATACCTCTAAGCGTTACCGGTAAGAACCCGTTCTTCGACAGAAAATGAAGCTCCCCGGATAAGAGAAGGGGCCGCGATATATATTCACGGCCCCCTCTATCTTCTATCTATAAAACTATCTAAACAACCTTAAAGCTCAACGCGATCTTATGCTGCAGCGAATCCACTTTCAGCACTTTAATCTTAACGCTGTCTCCGACATTGAACTTTGTCTCCAGCTTCTCCCCTTCTCCGAGCGTTATCTCGGATATGTGAACCAGGCCTTCAAGGTCGGTCGCTATTTCGACGAATAATCCGAAATTCGCGACTTTAGTCACCTTGCCGTCCAGCGCTGTTTCAGACGGATACTTCTGGGCTATCTCATCCCATGGGTCGGGAGTGAGCTGCTTTATGCCGAGAGATATTCTCCTGTTCACAGAATCGACCGCAAGGACAACGGCTTCGATCTTCTCGCCTTTGTTAAAGACATCCTTAGGATGTCCTATGCGCTTGGTCCATGATATGTCCGATACGTGAACCAGACCATCGATCCCGTCTTCAAGTTCTATGAACGCTCCGTAATCGGTAAGGTTGCGCACCTTGCCTTTAACTTTTTGACTGATCTTGTACTTATTATCGACCTCAAGCCACGGATTAGCCTCAAGCTGTTTAAGGCCGAGTGATATCTTCTTATTCTGCCTGTCTACATCGAGGACCTGCACTTCTATTCTGTCCCCGATAGCAAGAAGCTCGTTCGGGTTTGCGTACTTCTTCGTCCAGGATAGTTCTGAAATGTGAAGCAATCCCTCGACGCCTTTTTCAAGCTCGACGAACGCTCCGTAAGGCACAAGATTAACTACCGTTCCTTTTAATTTGCTGCCGACGGCATATTTTGCGTCGACGGCTTCCCACGGGCTCTGAGTTCTCTGTTTCAGGCCCAGCGATATCTTTCCGCTTACCGTATCGAAGTCGAGCACCATGACATCGATCTTATCGCTTATAGCTACGATCTCGCTCGGATGAGATATCCTGCCCCAGCTCATATCTGTTATATGCAGCAGCCCTATTATGCCGCCGTCAAGTTCGACAAAAGCTCCGAAGTCCGTTATATTACGCACGATACCGGCGACGACGGCGCCTTTCTGAAGAGTCTCGAAGAGCTTCTTCTTGTCCTCTTCCCTCTGCTGGCTGATAGCGTCTTTACGGGAGACCACTATGTTGCGTCTGGCTTTATTTATCTTCACGATCTTGAACGTAAAGACCTGTCCGATCAGCTGGTTAAGATTGCCGAACGTCTTGGATCCGGCAAGGCTTGCGGGCAGAAAAGCTTCCACCCCTACGTTGACCATGAAACCGCCCTTAACCTTCTTCGAGACTTTACCGTCGACAATATCGCCTTCGCCGTATTTGGATATGACCATCTCCCAGCCGACAGCCCTCTCCGCCTTCTGTTTGGAAAGGACCACCATGCCGTTCTCATCCTCTTTCGACTCCAGATATACGTCGATCTCATCGCCTATCTTCAGGGACTCAGCGTCGGTGAATTCTGATAGAGGTATGGCCCCTTCCGATTTATAGCCGACGTCCACGACCACATCCTTCGGATTGATGCCTATTATCTTACCCTTCAGGATCTGGCCCTCTTTAATATCGACTATGCTATCCGCGTAAAGTTTTGCGAACTCGCTGGAACCTCCTTCCGTAACGGTCTTAACTCCCTGTAATTCTTCATTTTTAATCATTCGTTACACAACCCCTTTCACTGGATTTTACCCGCTTCTTCTGATTCGATCAGGCGTACGTAAATAACCTGCGCCGCACCCTGAACTTGTTGATCGCGCCTGTCCTTAGGCTCCCTATCGGCCCGGATAAGGCGTGACTTGATAAACTCTTACTTGATATAACTCAATAATTTTTCCAGGACACCTTCTATCGAGAGGTCGGTGGTATCTATGATTATGGCGTCCTGCGCTTTTTTTAGCGCGCCGACATCCCTCTTCATATCCGACTCGTCCCTGTTTATAACGTCGTTCTTTATGTCGCCGATGCTGGCTTTCTGTCCGGATTCGAGAAGCTCTTTATGGCGCCTCCTGGAACGTTCCTCGACATCGGCATCGAGATAAAATTTATATTTTGCGTCAGGAAATACTACAGTTCCGATATCTCTTCCTTCCAAAACGGCGCTGGCTCTGTTGCCTATGGCCCGCTGGGACGCCACCATCTCGAACCTGACTCCCGGAACCCGAGCTATGAACTTAACGTTATTTGTAAGCTCCGGAGTCCTTATAAGATCGCTGACGTCCTCACCGTCAAGAAAGACCTTGAGGCCGCCGGACGCGTCCCGGAGATCTATCTCAGTCGATTTGGCGAGGGAGGTCAATGCGCCTTCATCTTTGAGATCTACGCCGCGCCTCATCGCCTTCAACGTAAGAGCTCTATACATCGCTCCGGTATCTATGTACAGAAGGTTGAGCTTTTGCGCTACCAGCTTCGAAACGGTGCTCTTGCCGCTTCCGGCCGGACCGTCTATCGCCACTACAAAATGATCTTCTCTATTTCTCATACAAAAATTTATCACGCTTCGCTTTTGAACGCCTTAATATATCGACGGTCGACCGCCGGTCGCCGCGCGCTATCGCCTTCAGCAGACGCGCGTAGTGTTTGCCGAAAAGTCTTCCGGCTTTCAATATGGCTCTCTTATTCGTTAAAAATATATCGGCCCACAGATCCGGATCGCTCGACGCGACTCTGGTAGTGCCCCTGAATCCTTCAGCGGCGTAAGTCATATCTTCACCCGGCACCGATCCTGCGAGAGCGAAAGCTACAACATGCGGCAGATGGCTTATTAACGATACCGTTCTGTCGTGCTCGCATGGACTCATAACGCTGACCCGGGCGCCCAGGGTTCTCCAGAAAAGAACCACTCTCTTTAGCGCTTTGGAGTCGGAGTGCGGCGTCCTGGTAACGATGCAGGGTGAACCGCCAAAAAGACCGACTGTCGCAAACTCAACGCCTTTATGTTCCGATCCTGCCATAGGATGGGAGCCTATAAAATATACATTTGAGGATCTTTTCAATGAACTCTCTATCTTGTCGACGATCCATGCCTTGGTGCTCCCGGCGTCTGTAATAATGGCTCCAGGCTTTGCGCTCTTGATCGCTTTTCCCGCCAGATCCGGTATAGTATGAACCGGAGCGGCTATTATTATCAGGTCGGCGTCTTTCACGCCATCGGACACTTCCATTACGCCGACATCGACCGCTTTACATTTAAGAGCTCTCTTAAGAGTCGCCTTGCGCCTGAATATGCCTATGACCCTGGTTTTGGGAGAACTCTTCTTGATGGCCAGAGCGATGGATCCGCCGATAAGCCCTACTCCTATAATCGCTATCTTATTAAATTTAGACATACTCGTTATTATTACAATTCCCTTCCTACCGCTGTGGCAACTTTTCTTATCT
>CAZHIO010000045.1:0-6515 GCA_964532615.1 uncultured Planctomycetia bacterium | reverse complement strand
AAAAAGTATCGACTGATTCGTCGGTCATGCCGGCTATCCTATTGTCTCTGGCTTCATAGATCTTACGGGCATCGGCCTGGATTCTCTTTACGTCCGGCTCATTGGTATATATCGTGACCTGAACTTTATCGACTATAGCGCCATATTCATCATGGAGCTTCGCTATAAGGATATCCCCGAAATGACGGATCTTAAACCCTGCGGCCCTGGCGTCCTTTGAGATGCGCAGCCAGTTCATATCGCGTTGACCCATATGAAATATGCCCATGGCGTAATTAAGGAATTTATGTATCTGGCGTTCTAATATCGGCTCAAACTCCGAACTCATCTTCCTTCCGGCGACGTCCACTATTATTCCGAATGGGTGGCTCGAACCCTCGTCCATCTGATCTATTTCAGGCCCATTCACGACTATCTTACCGTCTTCTATTTCATCCATCTTCAACATTCGCAGATATTCGAAGGCGGTCGAATACTTTCCGCCGAACTGCACCGACATATCCGCCTTCCTCACGCGCTCACCCTCAAAAGCGGCCGAGAAAGGTACTGGAATGGGGACATGCGCCAACTTCACTTTTATTCCGCGCACCTCTATCGCCCGCTGAACTATCTTCTTATGGTTCGGTTCCCGCACTATACACTCATCGTGAGCGCAAACTCCGGGCATCTTAAGCTCAGGAAGGTCCAGGTCCGTTATGATGGGTACGCCGGCAGCAAGCGCGCCGGCACCGGCGGCAGCTTTTATCTCATCGACTCCGCCCAGGAGAAGCACGAACGCCGGAACGCGTTTTCTTACATAATCTACGCATACTGAAGCGTTACCGGCCTTAATCCCCCCAAAGGTCAGTGCGGCGCGTATCGCAAAATTTAATACGTATACAACTGATGCTGTATCGCGGCCGAATGGCACCACATAGCTCTCTATGCCCATACGCAGACCGCCGTCCTTAAGCTGATCCACGATGCTCACTCCGCCGAAACCGTCACCCACAAGCGTAAGGATATTTCTCTTCTGCAGATCTCTCACTATGTCTACAGCGGTATTGGCATCAGGCGCCCTTCCAAGCACCACCGCTATGCCCGATATTCTGCCATCGACAAGCTGTATGCCTAACGCTCTCAGGAGGGTGTCGGAAAAGAATCCCGCACAATCAGCCTGCGGCTCGGTTCCGTACATATAGCCGATGCCACATAATATCTCAGCCGCCAGTATGGTCGCGACTCCCGAGTTCAGCGCTTCCTGCAGAGTTATGATACGGCCGACTTCCGCGATAGTCTTTGGCAATAGCGTCTTTGCGGTATCGAGCGCCTTCCTGGCGTCTCTGAGCGTCTTAACCTCAAGCCCGAGAAGCGCGTTTGACAAAGGCATGTAAAAAGCGGTTTCCGGAAAAGCTATCGCCGCATCGTCGCCCTTCTCTTTTATAGCCTTGGCTAAGCCGCTATCGGCAATACCGGTAACCGATACCGCACCCTTAACCATAAGCGCGGTAACGTCATTCAGGGTTATCTTTATACTTGCGTCTGGCATCTAACCTCCTGTGAACTTATTAAATATTCCGGATTACAGCCCCGCGGCATCCAGGACTAATGGTACTTTTTTGTCCCATCCTATAGGCATTATATGGATACCCCTGCACATCGGCTTCAGTTCTTTTATTATGCGCGCAGAGATGCTTATCGACGCAGCTGTCCTGTCCTGGGCCTTCTCCATCTCTTCTATAATAGTATCCGGCACAAGTACGCCGGCAACATTTTTATTCATAAAACGCGCCATTCCGGCCGATTTCAGAAGCACTATACCGGCTATAATAGGGGTGTTTAGATGCTTAGTTTCCGCGACAAATCTTCGAAACAGCTCTATGTCGTAAACCGCCTGCGTTTGAAAAAAAGATGCGCCGGCGGATATCTTCTGCTCCATTTTGATTATCTCGGGCTCCAGAGGATCGGCTCCGGGATTCACTGCCGCGCCTACACAAAAATGAGGGCTGCCCTTAAGGGCATTACCCTTCATATCTCTTCCTTCCTGCAAACCTTTCGCTACCTCAATGAGCTGCACGCTGCCGATATCGAATACCGGCTTGGCGTCCGGATGATCGCCGAGTGTCGTATAATCGCCTGTGAGTATCAATACATTCTCGATCCCCAGGATGCTTGCGGAGAGCAGGTCGGATTGCAATGCAAGTCTGTTGCGGTCGCGGCAGGTGATCTGGAATATAGGCTCGATACCTCTATCTTTCAGCATATGACACAGAGTCAGCGATCCCGCCCTCATAACGGAGCTTTGCAGATCAGTTACATTAACGGCATCAACCCGGTCTCTTATCAGAAGAACGTCCTCTAACACATCCTTGACATCGGTGCCCTTGGGCGGGGCTATCTCGCTTGTTAATATGAACTTACCGGACTTGATCTTTTCACAAAAATTCATCTACTATCCCTTTGCAAATCTTAATTTAAACTGCTCGACGGTATTCCTCATAAGCATCACGGTCGTGAGAGGACCTACGCCTCCCGGAACAGGCGTTATGAACGACGCCCTCGCGGAAGCGCCCTCAAATTCCACATCGCCTACTATCTTATCACCGACCTTGTTGATGCCTACGTCTATTACAATGGCTCCGTCTCTAACCCAATCCCCTTTAACTATCCCGGGCTTACCTACGGCCACTATC
The DNA here is from genome assembly GCA_964532615.1 of uncultured Planctomycetia bacterium. Lineage (GTDB taxonomy): Bacteria > Omnitrophota > Gorgyraeia > 2-01-FULL-45-10 > 2-01-FULL-45-10 > CAIMPC01. The sequence continues at coordinate 3,843 of CAZHIO010000045.1, read as the reverse complement.
AATATTTCAGCGCGTTTTACATGATCCGGCAAGAGGCCCCGTTCACCGGTAGCGATATGGCATATGGTCGTAGTCAAAAAATTATTCAATAACATAAGCGCAAGAGGCTTGCCCACGATCTCCGAGTGCCCCACGACGACGGCTTCCCGCCCGTAAAGCTTAACTCCAGTAGAAGATAATAATTCCATAACTGCTGCCGCCGTGCAGGGAGATACGGAACTTTTTCCGTGCATTATCCTGCCTAAATTCACGGGATGCATACCTTCCGCATCCTTATCCGGGTCGATCGAGGCGATAACTGCATTAACATTGATATGGCCGGGCACAGGCCTCTGCAGGATTATGGCTGTTACGTGCTTATCATTATTCAAATCTTCTATCTCTCTGCAGATATCGGCTTGCGTTGCGTCTGAGGCGAGAGTCTTGAGTTCATATTCTATGCCGAGCGATTCAGCCGTCTTTTTCTGGTTCTTAACATAGATGGCCGATGACGCGTTCTCTCCTATCTGTAGAGATATAAGTTTCGCCGCCAGGCCGTGCCGCGATCTCAATTCCGCTACCTCAGCAGCTAGGACAGCCTTTATCTTCTCGGCAAGCGGCTTACCTTCCAGTAATATCGCCATTCTATCGTCCTTTCGCATCTATCATGCAATATAATCAGCACACTCTTTTACGCTATATCCGCAGTGAAAAAAAGCCGCCGGTTATTTACCGGCTACGGCATCTTCGCAAATTTCCAGTATCTCTTCTTTAAGCTTGGGGATAGACTCTTCGAGAGCTGTCAGCAGATGGTGGATCTTAGCTATATAATCCGTGTCTTTAATATATTTCAGATTAATGTATACATTGAATTTGGCTGAGAAGAAAGCGGCTTCAAAGAGCAGTGCGGCTATCGCCGTATCGGTTATGAGATTTTTATTTCCGCATTCAGCCAGATCGCGGCATAGTTTCATGCATTTGCTGGTTATCTCACACACTAAGAAGGGCGCTTCAAGCGCGCTCTTATAAAGCTCATCCATCCTGGCTTCATCACTTGCGCGCTTCTTAATCGCGTCTGAAAGCTTATTATAGGCCTCAACGTCGGCATCTATCAGATTGCGGAGTTCGGAATCGTGCTTACCTGCAGAGAGCATAATATCCGCAACCTTATCTTCTGAGTCTTTATAACCGCTCTTGCCTATGGTAAAGTTCGCAACCATAGAGATCAGGCTGGTTCCGGTAGCGGCTGTAAGCGCGGCCGCGCTCCCTCCGCCGGGAGCCGCTTTCTTAGCGGCAAGATCATCCAGATAATCTTTCAGCGGCCTATTTATGTACATACCTGATCCTCCCTTTAGGATCGATGTCGATGTTCTCACCGCACGGATTAGCCGGAAGGCTCGGCATCGTCAACATCTTGCCGCATAGAGCGTAAAGAAAACCCGCGCCTGCCGATGGCTTTACATCCCTGACCGGTAATACGAAATCTTTTGGCGCGCCCTTTAGTTTAGGGTCATGAGATAGCGACAGATGTGTCTTTGCCATACATATCGGTAAATTACCTAATCCTAATTTTTTATACAATTCTATGCTTTCGGCTGCCGCGCTCTCAAAATGCACGCTCTTTGCCCCATAGACCATCTTGGCTATCGTCTCTATCTTATCTTTAATCGACATCTCGGAAGGATACAAATACCTAAAATTGCTCTTGCCGCGGCAGGCTTCCGTAACGGCCCTGGCCAGGTCCTCAGCTCCTTTTGAGCCATATCTGTAGCAGTCATTTACCACGCAGTCGAAAGCTCCCGAGGCCAGCGCTCTTGACTTTACGGCGTTTATCTCTTTTTCAGTGTCGTGCGCGAAACGGTTTATGGCCACGACGCAAGGCACTCCATATAACCTCGCGTTATCTATCTGCTTGTCAAGATTAGAACATCCGTCAAGAACAGCCTCCAGATTCTCTTTGGTAATGCGTTTCTCCAGCGGTTTACCGACTATCATCTTATATATACCGGAATGTATCTTAAGCGCCCTCACTGAACAGACGAGGACTATGGCATCGGGTTTAAGACCGCTTGCTCTGCATTTTATATTGGCGAACTTTTCAAGGCCGCAGTCAGCTCCGAACCCGGATTCGGTTACGACGTAATCGGCAAGCTTAAGAGCGATCCTGTCGGCTATTATAGAGCTGTTACCGTGAGTGATATTAGCGAACGGACCGGTATGAATAATGCACGGGGTGTGCTCGATCGTCTGGACAAGGCTCGGTTTTATCGCCTCCCTGAGTAATAGCGCCATAGATCCCGCCACCTTCAGGTCTTCCGCGGTAACCGGCTTTTTATTCTTAGTAAGAGCGACTATTATATTCGACAATCTCCCGCGGAGATCTTTAAGCGACTCCGCGAGGGCCAATATCGCCATTATCTCGCTCGCGGCCGTTATGTCAAACCCGGTATCGCGTTCGACTCCGTCTTCCGGCTTTCCTCCCAAACCTATTCTAACATTACGAAGAGCCCGATCGTTTATATCTACGACCCGCCTCCAATAAACCTTATCTTTATCTATATTCAGCTTATTTCCGCGAAAAAGGTGGTTATCTATGAATGACGCGCAAAGATTATGGGCCTGGCCGACAGCGTGAATGTCTCCTGTAAGGTGCAGGTTGATATCGTCTGTCGGAATAACCTGAGAGCGGCCGCCGCCAACTCCACCGCCCTTTATGCCGAAAAATGGCCCAAGGGACGGCTGCCTTATGCATGCCGCAGCCTTTTTACCCGATCGATTAAGCGCCATCGATAGGCCTATCGTAGTGACTGTCTTACCCTCGCCAAGATGTGTAGGGGTTATACCGGTAACAACTATATACTTACCCTTTCTATTTCCGGGCTTATTCAGAATATCCAGCGATATTTTGGCCTTAAAATCACCATAAAGCTCTATCTGGGCTCTGGGTATCCCAAGCGCTGCCGCTATTCCGGCAATAGGTTTTAGTTTGGCTTTTTGAGCGATCTCGATATCATTCATATCTGGCCCTATTGTATAATATATTATTTATATATTGGTATGTGAAGCAGGTTTATTCTAATATAAAGGCCTGGCGGGGTCAATACAATTTACTCTCTATCGCCTTCTTTACCGGGGCAAATGACTTGCGGTGGATCGGGGATGCTCCGTAGGACTCTAAAGCCTCTTTGTGTATTCTTGTCGGATACCCCTTATGCCTGGCAAACCCATACTGCGGATACTTCTCATCATATCTTTGCATCAATCTGTCACGAGTAACTTTTGCTACTATAGAAGCGGCCGCTATTGAAATACTAAGCGAATCCCCTCTGATTATAGCTCTGACCGGGCAGGATAATGAAAGCTTTAATGGTCCATCCACTATCGCATAATTGGGAGATATTTCGAGATCCGCCACTGCCAGCTCCATGGCTCTGATGGTGGCGTTGTAGATATTGATTTCGTCTATAACGGACTCGCTTATAATGCCTATACCGATATACGCTTTTCGGCATATTTCGTCATAAGCTATTTCTCGGGCTGTGAAGGATAGCTTTTTCGAATCATCTATCCGCGCTTTAAAGCGATAATCTTTCAATATTACAGCCCCGGCAACAACAGGGCCGGCCAGGGGTCCCCGGCCGGCCTCGTCTATACCAACGATCAGTTTATATCCTAAGCTACTTAGCCTCTTCTCGTGGCTCAGCAGTCTGGCCTTCCTGCGCGTGATGCTCAACTTTTTCCTCAACTTTTGAACCCTTTCCGATCTTACGCTTCAGATAGTAGAGCTTAGCCCGGTTCACATCGCCTTTTTTGACCACCTTAATCCTGTCGATAGACGGAGAGTGAAGCGGGAATACCATCTCG
>CAZHIO010000044.1:0-6706 GCA_964532615.1 uncultured Planctomycetia bacterium | reverse complement strand
AATGAACTCCAGGAGCAGCTTTCCGGAAAAGATCACCCCTCCGGACTTATCCATATTCTCCTTCATCCTGTCTTCATTCACAACCAGATGGGCTACAATATCTATAAACTTATTCAGCATATAATCCAGGAGTATCGTCGAATCCGGAAGTACCACTCTCTCGGCCGAAGAGTGGGAGATGTCGCGCTCATGCCACAGGACCATATTCTCCATCGCCACAACCGCATTAGCCCTCAATATGCGCGCAAGGCCTGATATGCGTTCGCATACGATCGGATTCTTCTTATGCGGCATCGCGCTGGAGCCTTTCTGACCCTTCGAGAAAAATTCCTCGACTTCGCCTATTTCTGTATGCTGCAGGTTTCTGAATTCAGTGGCGAATTTTTCAAGGGAGGTCCCGGTGATAGCTATAGCGGTCAATAGTTCCGCGTGGCGGTCGCGCTGCAGTATCTGAGTGGAGATGCGGGCGGGCTTCAGGGATAGCTTTTTGCATACGTAGGCCTCGACCGAAGGCTCAATGTTGGCATAGGTTCCCACCGCGCCGGAGAGCTTACCTACGCTTATGATATCGCGTGCCCTGCTGAGCCTCTCCAGATTACGCCTCATCTCATCGTAGTAGAGCGCCATCTTCAGGCCGAATGTCATGGGCTCCGCATGAACCGAATGAGTGCGGCCTATCATCAGCGTCTTCTTGTAACGGTTCGCTTTTCCCTTTAATATTCGCATCAGCTTCTTAACGTCATCTATAAGAATATCGCAGGCCTCCCGCATCTGAACTGACAGGCCGGTATCCAGCACATCGCTCGAGGTAAGACCCATGTGAATATATTTAGCATCCTCTCCGACGTATTCGGAGATGCACTTTATGAACGCGATAACATCGTGGTTTGTCTCAGCTTCGATCTCCTTTATCCTGTCGACGTCGAATCTCGCCTTGCTCTGTATCTGGGCCAAAGAATCCTTCGGTATCTTGCCCAACTTTGCAAGCGCCTGGCAGGCGAATATCTCCACGTCTAACATCTTGCGGAAACGATTCTCCTCGTTCCAGATAGCGGTCATCCTGGGTAATGAATATCTCTGTATCATATCGTCCTTTCCGTATTGGAGATAACATTTTATATTATATATATATGCCTGTCAATTAAAGAAAGGGGCGCAGCCGCGTAAAATATCTTACGCCTGTGTGTGGCGGCAAAACCCTTGGCGCTTACTGTAGCGAATGTTTAATCTCGGTCCCGAGGATGCCAAAGTGGGCTAAAATTCGGGTCCCGTCATCAATTCGCCTTTTTCTGTTAATAGCTGTCAAGGATAGCCCAGTCGGGTAGGTGTTGAGCGGGGCTTAAAAGTCGCGAGCTGCCCCATGGATTTTTGGCCCTATTACTACTGTATGCCAAAAAGAGCGAGCGACCTTTTCAGAGCGAAATTTACTCGCAGGGTAAATTTCGCGTCCCCGCGAAGCACCTACCCGGCTGGGCTGCTTTCACACAGTCTCGAATAGGAAAAAAGGCGAAGGAGCGGCAGGACCCGAATTTTAGTTTGGATTTACTTAAAATATTTTATGCTCTCTCCTCTTCGCGCTTGACATACGGCGTGATATCAATGTAAAATGTAGCGAGTTTTAAATTATTTTATTTTTTGCTCTATAACGGAGGTAGTAATGCTCGAATTTGCAAACAAAGTCCTCATAATCGGATACGGTTCCGTTTCAAAATGCACCCTGCCGGTACTGTTCAAGCACATAAAGATCCCCTACAAGAATGTCACAATAATAGATTTTGCCGACCAGACCGCCGCGATAAAAAAATGGACTGATAAGGGAGTAAAATATTTCCCGACGAAGATAACCTCGATGAATATGGCCAGAGAGTTCTCCAAGCATGTCGGCCCCGGCGGATTGATCATCGATCTGGCATGGAATATAGGCTGCACGGACATACTTACCTGGTGCCACGACAACAAGGTGTTGTACGTCAATACTTCGGTCGAGGATTGGGATCCGTACGCCAACATTCACGAAAAGACCCCTCTGCAAAAGTCTCTCTACTACAGGCAGATGGTGATTCGCGATATGATATCGAAATGGGACGATAATTCTACGACCGCGATCGTGGACCACGGCGCCAATCCGGGCCTCATCTCCCATTTCACAAAACGCGGCCTGGTAGACATCGCCTTAAGATCGGTAAAGGATAGGACGACTTCGAAGGCTTCCGTAAAAGCTATCGAAAAATATCTGCAGAATGATGACTTCGCGCGATTAGCCATGGAGCTCGGCGTTAAAGTGATCCACTGCAGCGAACGCGATACTCAGATAGCGGATAAGCCGAAAGAGGTCGACGAATTCGTAGGGACCTGGTCGGTTGAGGGCTTAAGGGAGGAAGGCATCTCCCCCGCCGAGATGGGTTGGGGTACTCACGAAAAGAGGCTTCCGAAGCTGGCTCATCTTCCGCATTACGGGCCAAAGAATCAGATATTTCTGGCCCGGATGGGGATGAACACCTGGGTCAGGTCGTGGATCCCGGATCAGGAGATAATAGGTATGGTAATACGCCATGGTGAGGCGTTCGGGATATCCGACAGGCTGACTGTCTGGAAAGGCAAAAAGGCGATATACAGGCCCACCGTACATTACGCTTATATGCCATGTCATGAAACTATTTCATCTCTGCACGAATTGCGCGCCAGAAATTACGACCTTCAGCCGAGATGGAGGATAATGAGCGACGAAATAACCGGAGGCGAAGATATCCTCGGAGCTCTTCTCATGGGTCATAAATATAATTCATGGTGGATGGGAAGCGTATTATCCATAGAGGAGTCGAGGCGCCTGGTACCTCATCAGAACGCCACTACTCTACAGGTTGCGATGGGCGTATTGACGGCCGTAATGTGGATGATAGAGAACCCGAAAAAGGGTTTCTGCCTGCCGGATGATCTTCCCTATAAGTACGTACTCGATATAGCTAAGCCTTATCTGGGAAAATTAGTTTCGCGAGCTTCGGAATGGACTCCGCTATCGAACTGCCAGGTATTCTTTAAAGAGAATAGGGCCGCCGAACTTGATAAGAAAAACATCTGGTGCTTCGATAACTTCTTATTCAAACCTTAGCCGGCGCCGGGGAAAAACGCATAATATGACAAAGCGATCCAAGCGTTATGTGAAGCATCTTCAAAGGCTTGCTGAAAAGCACGGCACTCCGCTTTTTATAGTAGATCATAAAAAGATAAGGGAGAATTACCTGGAATTCACGGAGAGCCTTCCTCGCGTCCAGGCCTACTACGCCGTTAAAGCCAATTCTCTCCCGGAGATCGTAAAGACCCTGTATAAGATGGGCGCCAGTTTCGATGTGGCGTCGTTCCCGGAATTCATGATAGTCTACGAGAATATAAAGAATATGCCGGCGAAGAAGCGCCAGGATTTCATATGGGATAAGATAATCTACGCCAATACAATAAAACAGATCGAGACTCTGCATAAGCTCGACCAGTTTAAACCTTTGGTCACATACGACAATATCGCGGAATTACATAAGATAAAAGTACATTGCCCCCACGCGGGACTATGCCTGCGCATAAGAGTGCCCAACACCGGCTCCATGGTGGAGCTCTCTTCCAAATTCGGGGCCCATCCCGGCGAAGCGGTAGACCTTATATTGGAAGCTATTAAAGCGGGGCTGGTAGTGGAAGGCATAAGCTTTCACGTCGGAAGCCAGTGCAATAACTTCGAAAACTATATGCAGGCGCTGCAGCTCGCGGCTTCTATATTCAGGGAATCTGAATCGCGCGGACATAAGATAAAGATATTAGACATAGGCGGAGGGTTCCCGGTAAAGTACGATAATAAGTCCAGGTCGTTCAAGATACTTGCGCGAAAGCTTAACGCCGAAATAGAGAGGCTCTTTTCCGAAAATATAGAGATACTCGCGGAGCCCGGCCGTTTTATGGTAGCGAACGCCGGAACTCTGGTTGCTAAGGTCATAGGAAAAGCCACGCGCGACGGTAAAACTTGTTACTATATTGATGACGGGGTATACCACACCTTCTCAGGCGTTATATTTGATCACTGCACGTATCCTATAAAAGCTTTTAAAGACGGGGCGAAGACCGTATCCGCGGTATTCGGTCCGACTTGCGACGCGCTCGATACGATATCGGTCGCCGAGGAGCTTCCTGAATTAGAGATAGGTGATTTGGTATACGCCGAGAATATCGGAGCTTATTCTCACGCCTCAAGCACTCATTTCAATGGTTTCCCGCCGGCAAAAGTACTGCACATAAACAGATAAGATAATCCGAAATAAAAACACCTCTCGGTCTTAGCCGAAAGGTGTTTTTTAATTGAAGAAGCTTCGCAGAACCTATCCCTACGAAGCTCCTCGTCGCCAGCTTATACTAGCGAAGTAAGATGGTAGCGGGGGTCCGATTCGAACGGACGACCTTTGGGTTATGAGCCCAACGAGCTACCAGGCTGCTCCACCCCGCAATGTAATTGGGTATTATACTGCAAACTCCGCAAATAGCAAGCTTAAAGTTAGCGGGAACTAGAACAGAAATACAGCGGCGGCGATTACGGTGCAATAAGTGCCTTCCGAACCGACTACGGCGGATTGCGTGGTATTCGACGTGCGGACTATCTTATCGCTCAGCTGATAGATAGCCTTGTTCTCATCCCATGACTTATCCTCATCAAATTCGAGGCCGAGCGTGGACGCCAACATTTCCACCGCAAGATCTTCAGCGAGGTCGCCTGAGACTTTTTCATTCTGCCCGAACGCATGATGTTCGCTCAGATAACCGTATGCGTTAGGGTCCGCGGGAACAGCGCATCCTATACTTGCGGCAATAAGCCTATGGGGCTCGTTACCCGAACACCTGGACATGACCGCAAATGTAATCATTCCGGGATAAAGCTCTTTAAGGCCTTCATTTTTAGAGATGACCTTGCAGCCGGGAGGCATTATGCTGGAGACGTGCACGAGGTTGCACTTCTCTATTCCGGCGTCGCGAAGCGCAAACTCAAAACTCCTTAATTCCGCTTTATGGACGCCTACGCCCTTTGTAAAGAACATCTTCTTGGGCACCAACAGATTTTTACGGGGAACAAGCAGCATGATTATCCTTGGTTATTTCTTTGCCGGGAATATATAGCCGAGCAATCTGTATACGAGCTTCGCCGCCAGAAAATCGGAAGCGATACTGCCTTTTATAGGACAGAGCTCTACCACGTCGAAACCGACCACCTTCTTATCTTTAGTGACTTCCCTGAGCAGCGACAGAGCCTCATACCATCCGATCCCTCCGGGCTCAGGCGTGCCGGTAGCGGGAACAAGCGCCGGGTCGTATACGTCAAGATCTATAGTTATATATACGTTCTCGCTCAGGCTGCTGGATACGACGTCTTTCCATAACGGCGTCTCCAGAATATCGTAAACGCTGACGGTCTTGACCTTCCCGTCGGATTGGGTCGCCAGAAAATCCCTCTCCTCTTTAGAGAGGCTTCGGACGCCGGCCTGCACTATAGGGCATATCTCCAGGATACGCCTTGCGACGCAACCATGGTTAAGTTTAGACCCAAAATAGACGTCCCTCATATCATAATGAGCGTCGAGATGCAATACGGAGATATTAGGATAAATCTCTTTGAACGCTTTTACCGCGCCGATAGTGACGGCGTGTTCCCCTCCCAACATGACAGGAAATTTGTTAGCCTTCAAAAGTTCCAGTGTTTGAGCGTAAACCTTATCAACCATCTCTTCGGAGGCGAGATTTTGTATAGGAAGAGGCTCCATCGTATGGATCCCGATCTTAAACGTCTCCTGGTTCAGCTCATCGTCAAAACGCTCCATATATTTCGACGCATCGATTATGGCCGTCGGGCCGTTCACCGCGCCGTGTATATAAGTAGTCGTCTTATCGTACGGAGCCTGAAGAATAACGGCCTTGGACTTCTTAAAACTGGAGTACTCTTCCTCCAGTCCAAGGTAATTCCCGGACTGCGTAACGGCATTTGGTAATGGGGTTGTATTTTTTTCTTCCATATATTTATTGATTATAACAGAAACCTTTTATCTTTCAATATAAGTCATCGCTTCGGAGGCGGCGCTTCTTTCAATACTATCTCGCCCTTCCGGACAACGCCCAACTTTTCACGTGCCTTCTGTTCTATGTAAGTAATATCAGTCTCTAAACGACGCTTCTCCTCCTCCATGCGCTTATTCTCCGCGCGCAGGAAGCCTATGCGCTCTTCGAGCCTCTTGTTCTTATAGTAAAGCTCCTGGTACTTCGCAAACGCCGGTAAAAAAATTATTACAAGTACGGTTATGCCTAAAAGTACTTTTACCCTATCTATTTTTTTCGCCATATGGCTTTGCCGTATACCGCCTTTTTGCCGAGATCCTCTTCTATTCTCAAAAGCTCGTTATACTTGCATATCCTGTCGGTTCTGCATATCGAGCCTGTCTTTATCTGCCCGGTATTCATACCGACTACCAGATGTGCGATAGTCGTGTCTTCCGTCTCGCCCGAACGGTGAGAAACGACCGAGGTATAGCCATGTCTCTTAGCCAGATCTATGGCATCGAGCGTTTCCGAAAGAGTCCCGATCTGATTCACTTTGATGAGAATGGCATTCGCGACCTTCCTGTCTATGCCCATTCTGAGACGCTTCACGTTCGTCACGAATAGATCATCGCCTACAAGCTGTATC
>CAZHIO010000043.1:0-6763 GCA_964532615.1 uncultured Planctomycetia bacterium | reverse complement strand
GCGCTTGTAATGGAAACATTAGAAAATGCCGAAAAGAGAGGGGCGCATATCTACGGGGAGTATGTCGGCGGCGGATTTACTTTGGAAGGATGGCAGATAACGGCGCCAAATATAACCGAAGACTTTTATTCACGCTCTTTTAGAAAGGCTTTAAAAAATGCCGATATGAAACCTGCAGATATTGACTTTATTAACCCTCATGGAGTCGGCATGAAGATAACCGATACATACGAAGCTAACACTATCACTGATATATTCGGCTCCAAGAGGCCTCTGGTTAGCGCGTTTAAGCCTCTTGTCGGACATAATCTGGGAGGAAGCGCGCTGCTTGAGACCGCAATTTCATTAATGGCGCTTGAAAATAATATCGTGCCCGCGACATTAAATTGCGATAATCCGAATATGAAGCTGGGCCTGGAGATTGTCCGGGAGAACCGCCATGTCGATCTCAATGTAATATCAAAGATGTCGTGCGGATTTGCGGGGTTCAGCGGGGTTGCGTTATTTAAAAAGTACAAAGATTAGATAAAGGCATTATTCATGAAAATATCGGTTCTGTGCGGCAGCCCGAAGAGCGATGATCTGAGCGTCACAATGCAGTATGTCAGGTATATCCAGAAAAGGTTTCCGGATCATTCGTTAGAAATAATAAATATTTCAAGAAGTATAAGGGATATTGAGAAAGATGAAGAGAAGCTGCGGAAGATAGCCGAATCAGTTAAGTCTTCGGATGGTGTCATATGGGCCTTCCCCGTATATATCTGGCTTGTCCCGTACCAGTATAAACGATTTATCGAGCTTATTGCCGAGAAGGATCTTGCCGGCGCGTTTAAAGGTAAGTATGCGGCGGTATTAAGCTCATCTATACATTTTTTTGACAATACGGCGGTCGATTACATGAACGCAATATGCGATGATCTTGACATGAAGTATCTCGGTTCATTTTCTGCGGACATGTATGATCTATTAAGGCCAAAGGAGAGGGAGAGGTTGAGGTTATTTGCGGAATATTTATTCGAATCGATCAAGAACAGAATCCCGACCGCGAAAAGATATAACCCGGTAGCCGGTATTACGGTTGATTATCAGCCGGGGGAAGCTTTGAATAAGGTAGACGCTTCGGGGGAAAAAATAGTGGTCTTAACGGATTGTTCAGACGAGACGTCAAACCTCGGAAAGATGGTACGCAGGTTCAGAAATTCGTTTTCCGGCGATGTTGAAATATTCAATATAAACGACGTAAATATAAAAGGCGGATGCTTAGGCTGTCTTTCATGTACGGTCGATAACGTGTGCGTGTATGATGAAAGCGATAAGTTTTCCGAGTTCTATAAGACAAAATTAAAAACGGCCGATATAATAGTATTTTCCGGCACTATCGTAGACAGGTATCTATCGTCACGGTGGAAGCTTTTTTTTGACAGGACTTTCTTTTATAATCACGTCCCGACTCTTGTCGGAAAACAGATCGCTTTTATAGTATCGGGGCCCTTAAACCAGATCCCTGACATTCGCCATATATTCGAAGCGCATCTCGCCATACACAAGGCAAATGTCGTGGACTTCGTGACCGATGAAAACCGCGATTCCGTAACGATCGATGAGCGGCTGCAAAATCTCGCCTATCACCTTATGTGGTTTGCCGGCAAAGGTTATAAGAAGACAGCCACATTTCCGGATATTGCGGGGATGAAGATATTCAGAGATAACGTATGGGGCAGATTGCGCATTGTGCTTCAGGCCGATCACGAGTATTACAAACGACATGGGTTTTATGACTACCCCCGCAGGAATATTAAAACAAAGATAACGGATGCTCTCGTAATAGCGTTGAATAAGATACCCGCGATAAGGAAGGAATTTTCGAAAAAAATCGCCGCAGAGATGGTGAAGCCGCTGAAAAAAGTACTTAATGTGAAGAGTTTGTGAGATCTTGATAAGGATAACTGTTTTTTTAAATAGAACGAAAAGGATCTGCTGATGGCGTTAATGGTATGGTCGGTCTCCAATCTTGTCGTCGGCCTTATATGCGGGTCGTTGATCATAGTCCTTTTGAAGTACGGATCAAAAAAAATTCATTATATATGGGCACTATTTAATCTATCGATCGCGCTGTGGGGTTTTGGCGCGTTTCTTGTCGGCATGGCAAAAGATAGCTCGACCGCATTTATATTTTGGATGATAGCTTTTATAGGGTCACTTCCCGCATCTACCATATTCTATCATGTGATCGTAGTTATCGGCGACCTCAAGCGGACAAAAACGCTGATAGTGCTATATATTTATAGCCTAATCTTTTATCTGTTGTCGGTTTTCAATCTCGCCGGCATCAGGATGGAGTATATTTATAACTCATTATACTATGTGCGGGGAACGGACTATAGGCTGGTATTATTAGTCGCTATATGGGTCAGCATAATAATTCTGGCAGTTGTAGAATCATTCAGACTCTTTATCAGTTCGCAGGGGAGGATGCGCCGGCAGTATTCCTATCTGCTGACAGGTTTCATAGTCGGTTTTTTTGGCGGAATTCTGAACGTCTTACCGTTTTTTGGTTATAACGTATTTCCGATAGGTAACGTATTTTTATGCATATATTGCGTTCTGGTTACGTACGCGATCTTACGTCATCAGCTTTTTGATATTGAAATAATAATAAAGAAGACGCTTGTCTTCGCCGGTATATTTGCATGTATTTACGCCGTATTTTCCATATTCGCCCTGCTGGGACAGGTATTCTTTGACAGGTTTACGTCAAGCCGCTATATATCGATGATCCCCAGCATAATAGTCGTAACCCTGATGCTGAGGCCGTTGGAAAATCTACTTATAAATGCGACAAATAAATATCTATTCCAGAAAAAGTATAATTACAAAGAGCTGCTGAAGACCTTCACATCTGAAGTGCTGACGGTATTCAATATTGACGACCTGCTTAACCTTACCGTAGACAAGCTGTCGGATATCATAAAACTCGATTCGTGCGCCGTTCTTATATTCGATAATGAAAAACAGCATTTCGCGGTGAGGGCGTCAAGGGGTATTAAGGATCCGGGCTTGACCCTGGTAAGATCCGACAGTATCATAGCGTTTCTTAAGCACACTCACGGATATATCCTGAAGAAAGACCTGGAAGATAAGAAGATCTTTATCCCGGACGACATACGGGCGATAATGGATAAGCTAAGCTCCGATTTTATTATCCCTATGATACTGCACGAGAAGATCATAGGCATTCTGTCGCTCGGGAAGAAGAAATCCGACGAAGATTTTACACAGGACGATATGGATATATTATTGCCGCTTGCAAGGACGCTCGCGATAGCTATATCGAACGCCGAACTGTTTGAGGAGTTGGGCAAGGCTCAGGCAGAAGCGGCGCAGAAAGAGAAGATGGCGGTTATCGGTACGCTTTCGGCCGGTATAAATCATGAGATCTGTAATCCGCTCGGGATCGCCAGGGGCCAGTGCGAAGCTTTTCTGTTGAATATGAAAGACGGGCTGTACGTCGGTAAGACTCCCGAAGAGCTGATCCGGAAGGCTCAGGACATAATGAGTAAGGTCATAAGGGAGACCGATAGAGCTACCGCTATTACAAAGAAATTATCAAGCTTCGCTAAACCCGCTAAAGGAGAGGCCGAACTGGTAGATATAACCAAGGAACTGGACGAGGTATTCGGGCTGGTAAGCTACGAGCTGAAATTAGATAAGATAGAATTAAAGAAGAATATCGACGCAAACTTGCCGCACGTTATGGTCGACCGAAAGCAGTTCCAGGAAGTGCTTTTCAATCTATTGCGCAATGCCGGCCAGGCGATAGGAGAAAAAGGCACAATAGTCGTTACGGCTAAAGAGGCCGACGGCAAAGTTTCGATCGATATCGCGGATACGGGCTCGGGCATCGCCCAGGATAAGATAAAGGAGCTATTTAACCCCTTCTTCACTACAAAGGATCCCGGCAAGGGCACGGGCCTGGGGCTCTTTATAGTAAGGCAGATAGTAGAAAAGAACGGCGGAAAGATATATATGAAGAATACTAAAGTGGGCAACGGGACGACGTTTACGGTAGAGTTCCCGCGTTTGGATAACCATACGGCAAAGGTCTAATATATGGCAAAACCCAGAATAGTCGCTATCGATGACGAGTCCGAGTTTATCGAGATGCTGCTTGAATACTTCAGTCTGCGCGGTTATGATATCAAAGTATCTGTAAGGGGAATAAGAGGAATTGAGATCATAAAAGAGAGCAAGCCGGATGTCGTCCTGTGCGATCTTAAGATGCCGGGTATCGACGGGGATGAGGTGCTGGAGCTCGTGAAGACTATGCAGCCGGCGCCTAAGTTAATATTTCTTACCGCTTATGACGATGGCGGTAAGACCAGATCCAGGCTTCTTAAGATGGGAGCTTACGCTTATTTCGATAAGCCGATAGCTTCGCTTAAGGTGCTGGAAGATTCTATAAACAAAGCTTTTAACGGATAAATTTATATTATAAAGGAATTATACATGCGTAAGATACTGGTTGTGGACGATGAATGCGATATTTGTGATTTCGTGAAGAACTTCTTTCAGGAGAGGGGATACGAGGTATTGACTGCCCTTAGCGGTGAAGAGGCGATAGATATCTCGAAAAAAGAGAAGCCGGAGCTCATACTATTGGATATTAAGATGAAGGGTATGGACGGAATAGCCGCGCTTAAACATCTTCAGAGCATAAACAGGAGACAGAGGGTAATAATGGTAACCGCGCTTGAGGACCAGGACAAAATGGATGAAGCTTCGAGGCTGGGAGCGTGCGACTACATCTTAAAGCCGCTTATGCTGGATTACTTGGAGAGCGCGGTAGAGAAGAATCTGAGGACCGATATATGAGCGCAAACAAGAAGGCGCCGAGCTGGTTAAAGCTGCAGGAATGGTTTGTGGGCAAGACTCTCAGCAGTGAAAAAAGCGCCACCACCAACCGGATCGACGAAAACGGAGTTAAGCAAGCACCGACCGCACTTCCTCAACCGCCACAGGTCGGCGCGCAAAAAGTCGGCTATCAGACATTTCTTGAGAACGCTTCGCGCACGATGATAAGGTTTAAGAAGCCCGAGCATCTGATAAAGATGATAGTCAGGACTATCGATGAACAGCTTAAAGTCACGCACACAGCCGTCCTATTGTATAAAGAAGATAAGAAGTCGTATATTCTGATAGATTCGAAAGGTTCCGAGGGGATGAAGATCCCTATAGGGTTCGTCAGAATGAGCGCAGGCAATCCGCTTATAAGCGTCTTTAGCGATAAGCAGAGCTATCTGATCTCGGAGACCGGCATACTGCGTTATGAAGACCTGATAGCTTCGTTGAGGAACAGGGAGATCCTTGAGAAGCAGCCCGACTTCTACGATAAGATCCTATTGATAAAGAGGCAGATGGATCTCATAAAAGCCTCCATATGCGTTCCTTGCTATTTTAAAAGGGATCTTCTGGGGATATTGGTGCTCGGAGAAAAGATCTCCGGAGAACCTTTTAATCGCGAAGAGATGGGCTTCTTTATGACCCTTGCGAACAATGCCGCTATGGCTATAGCCAACGCACAGCTCATAGAAAACTTACAGCAGAAGGTGGAAGAGATAAAGGATCTGTATATTAAGGAACACCGTATATTTATTCACACTGCGATAGCTCTGGCTGCCGCCATCGACGCAAGAGATCCGTATACGCATGGGCATACCGAGCGCGTTACAAACTATTCTCTTGCGATCGCCAAGGAGCTGGAGGGACTGCCCGAGATATCTGCCTATGGTAATTTCAGGGAGACTTTGCAGATATCGGCGCTTCTGCATGACATAGGAAAGATCGGCATCCCGGATCGCGTCTTAAATAAACATAGCAGATTGACCCCGGAAGAGTATGAAGAGATAAAGATGCATTCGGTTATAGGTTCTATAATATTGAATCCTATAAAAGAGCTGCGCGATGTTTCGAGGGAAGTCCGCGCGCATCAGGAGTGCTATGACGGCTCCGGATATCCCGACGGGCTTAAAGGCAACAGCATACCTCTTGTGGCGAGGATAATAGGGGTCGCCGACGCGTTCGACGCCATCACCACCACCAGATCATATAAAAAGGGCAGGAATGCCGAGGATGCTGTCATAGAATTAAAGCGCTGTTCGGGGACTCAGTTCGATCCCGTCATAGTGGGCGCTTTTCTGCTGGCCTACGAGAAAGGCAATATCCTTACCAACGGAAAGGTAAAGAGTATCGCCCAGACGGACGAGGGATCTTAAGCGGTGCGATTAAGAGACTACAGATATGAACCGGGCTTCTTTAGCGCCGGTATTTTTAAAATGATGCCTTGCGGACGATTCGAAGTATAAGGTATCTCCTCTTACCAGATCATATTTCTCCGAACCTATAATAGCCTCTATTTTTCCATCCAGTATGTATATAAATTTTTCAGTGCCCGGCTTACCGGTTTCAGGATGGGAGCTGCCGCTTTTTGATATCGTGGTCATCACCGGAGACATCTTTTTATTGGCTGAATTCACGGCCAGAGGCTCGGATGAGGCTCTCTTGGCGTGATTGGATAGTTCGGCTCCGCTCTTACGCGCATGCAGCTCGACTTTGCCGGAGGACGGAACTAAATCTTTATATATATCCGGGAGCGAAACGCCGAGGGAGCTGCATATCTTTATATGCGACTGGAGCGTGCCGGTCATCTTACCGTTCTCCATGCGGCTTAATGTCGCCAGCGCAACGCCGGATTTTGTGGCCAATT
>CAZHIO010000042.1:0-6810 GCA_964532615.1 uncultured Planctomycetia bacterium | reverse complement strand
CGGCACATAACCGCATTCCGGAAGCCACATGCCTGCCGATTTTCTGCCGAACACTTTTTGGTACATATCGGTGGCTGTCTTTACCTGGCCCTTAACCGAGGCACGCCTCTCTGTCTCCATTAACGGCAGATATCCGTGAGTCGCGCAGCAGGTTATGACTTCAAGATTACCGGTCTCCTGAAAATGCTTGAAGGCGTTAACGAGATTACGGCCGTACTGATCGACATATATATGCCGCGCGTCGAGGAATAACTGATGATACATATGCGCGAGCCTGTTAAACTGCTCCTCCCATCTGGTCCGCTCTATCTCTTTCGCGGAAAGTTCTATCAGCTTTTCCAGATGTTTCAGGTACTTGCTCTGCAGATGACCGTCCATCAGCATCGTCATCAGCGTGGGAGATAGCGATATGGTGAGCTTGTAGCTTACCCCGTCCCTTTCCAGACCCTGCAGCATCTTGATAAGCGGGATGTAGGTCTCTGTTATGGCTTCAAATAACCAATCCTCTTCCAGAAAATCATCATGCTCCGGATGACGCACGAACGGAAGATGAGCGTGCAATACTATCGCTAAATATCCTTTTGCCATAAAAGATTATTCTGTCTTTCGCGTAACTATGGGGGTTATGCGGCGGGTATCGATACCGTCGCTTGAGGTGGCTTCTACGGGTATCACCTGCGTACCGTCGGGTAAAGCGAATCTCATGGAGAACGTGCCATCGGGACGCAGCTGCATAGTCTTCCCCTGCATCGTCACCTTCGCGTCGGGCTCTGTAGCTCCGTAAACGATCAGCTCGCAGTTTACTACAAGCCAGAATTTTCTTTCGGAGCGCATCTTCCTGAATTGAGACGCTCCGCTGGAGAGCACGCCTGAAGAGAGCTGCGCTTCCAATTGCCTCTTTACCTGCTCCCTGACTTCAGCCGAACCTTTACCGAGGCCGAATCCTCCGGAGAGCGAAAACATCTTCCAGTATTCCTCTTCCGGCATCATCCATTCGGCATCCAACTGATCTGACATACCGAACCTCGGTGTTTTTATAACATTGGAGCGGGCAAGAAGATAGAAAGCGCCTTTCTTCGTTACGATACCGATATCAACCACCCAGGCGCGATCGGGTTTTCCTACATTGATATACCAGCTGTTGGCCAAACCGGCCAGGTCTATATCGAAATAGCTATGAGCGTTGTTGCCGTTAAAATGGATATCCGTAACGTCATACACTCTTAATACGGACTTCTGTTTCTGATCTCCGGCAGATTCTATTCTGCGCAATACCTCTTCCTCTTTATCCCTGCGGACCTCCCAATAAGAGAATATCCACCATGGGTCTCTGACCAGAATCACTATTCTGTTATCACCGTATCCATGCGGAAACTGGAAATCTCTTCGGGGGGCGGCATTGACGGGCAAGACCACGTCTTCGGTCTTCTTAATTATGGGATCAAATGTCTGCGCCGGCTTCACCGCATCGTTGACTTTAGGCTTTATAGCTCTCGGCGGCTTTTTTGATTTTAACTCTTTCACAGCCTTATCGGGCTTTTCAGGTCTCTTAGTAGCCATTATTACTCCACAGGTACGTTTGCCGCGGCTGAGGCCTGCGGCGCTACATCTTCTTCAGGAACAGGGGCTTCTTCCTTTTCTACGGTAACGACCTTCGCGGCGTTCTTGCTGTCAACTACGGAATAGGTGACATCCACCCAATCGCCTTTTTTGATCTCACCGACAGCGGCAACGTTCTCGAGTTTAGTAGTCGCCGAAACGGCTATGTCCGCTGTCTTCTCGCTGTCACTGTCGTAGTCATAATATTGTACCGCTAAAGAGCCGGAGGCGCCGTCAACAGCTTGGACCTCGCCATAAATAGCTATCTCTTTTATCTGGGATGAAGTCTCAGGAGTCACAACAGGCGCAGGCGATTCTTGAACGGGGGCGGCGGTGGTGGCCGCATCCTGGGAAAATACGGGTACTGCGATTGAAAAAACCGATATGACGAACACCATAACGATCACAGAACGGGAAAATCTCATAAACACACCCTCCTTTTAGTTTAAGCCTATATGTTTAATCTTATATCAAAGACATCTTAAATGTCAAGAACTTAGTAGATATCTTAGCCTCTATCGCATCGACAAGCTATCTGCAGATAAATATCGGAGCATGTCTCAGATTGAGGCATGCTCCGATATTATAAATCACATAACAAGGATTTTCAGGCTCTGCCTAAAAAATTAAGTCCTTTATTGCTTACCGGAAAGCGACTCTTCCGTGACTTTCATATTATCGTCCGCCGGCTTTATGGGAAGCTCGCTCTGAACCCTCGCTGCAGCTAACAATTTATCGTAGGCGGCTTTAAGGGTGATCTTCTCATCTAAGATCTTATCGTATTCTGTCTTCAATGCGGCTTTCTCATTGATCGCTGTCGTGAGTTTTGTCGCGGCATCCATCTTCTCATTCAACAGAGAATCATACTCATTCTTAAGCGCCTCCTTGGATTTCGTAACGGCGTCAAGCTTCTCTTCAAGAGCGATCTTCTCGTTGAGCAGGGCCTCATATTTGTTCTTAGGCACGCCGCATCCGGCCAATAGGGCCGCTACCGAAAATACCATAAAACATGCTACCGTAAACTTCAAAACTTTCATCGTTGTCAGCTCCTCTATAAAAATGTGGTTTACCGCTTTTACATCAGATATTTATCAAGAGCGGCCATCGTTTTCGGGCCGACCTTACCGTCAACTTTCAGGCCATTGGCTTTTTGAAAATCCATAACGGCTTTTTTAGTTCTGGGACCCATCTTACCGTCGATCTCTCCGGCGTATAATCCGGCGGCTTTAAGGGCTTTCTGTATATCTTTGTTCCTATCTTCGGCTACCTTCGTAACCGTAGCCGCGGCTTTCTCCGCGATACCGGGAAGCGCTGCCGTAGCCGGGATCGGCTCCGAGGCTATATCCTGAGCCGGTTCCACTATGACATTCTGCGCCGCCTGCTGAGCGCTGATCATGCTATCACCGGGAATAGGAGTTACCGTATCGGTAGCCTCCAGCTTGGGTTCCTCAGCCGGTTTCTCGACCTTACCTTTGCAACCTAATAAAGAGATTGATAAAGCTATTATTGCTATTAAAAGCACCGACAAAAACTTTTTATTCATCCCCTGCTCCTTTCGTTAAATGTGATTATACCGCCATGCTTTTCTTTGTCAAGCTATATCTGTTTATGACTTTATCGATCTGACGAACCGCTCTATCCTGAATAGCGCCTCTTTCAGCTTATCCATATTGGAAGCGTAAGAGATCCTTAAATACCCTTCACCCAGCGCGCCGAAAGCGGTACCCGGAACGACGGCTACTTTTTCTTTTTCAAGAAGATCCCGGGAAAATTCCATTGATGACAGCCCTGTGCTTTTTATCGAAGGAAACGCGTAGAACGCACCCTCCGGACAATGACACGATAACCCCATCTCGTTCAGACGCTCAACCACAAAGGCTCTGCGTCGCTTGTATTCGCGTTTCATCTCCTGCACGGATCTTTCTCCGCCCTTAATAGCTTCCAGGGCCGCCATCTGTGAAATTATAGACGCGCATAACATAGTATACTGATGTATCTTCGTCATAGCCGCTATAATATTCTTCGGGCCGCAAGCATATCCCAGCCTCCATCCGGTCATAGCGTACGATTTGGAGAACCCGTTCAGATATACGGTTCTCTCTTTCATGCCCGGTAGAGTGGCAAAAGGAGTATGATCGAAATCATATGTGAGATCGGAATATATCTCATCGCTTATCATGATAAGGTCATGCCTCGAGATCACCTTGGAAATAGCCGTAAGCTCGCGCTTCGAATAGGAAGCGCCCGTAGGATTGTTCGGATAGTTCAGTATGATAGCCTTAGTATCATCGTCGCATAGATCCGTTATTTCTCTGGGCGTGATCTTGAAATTTCTGTCAGGGCTTGTATTGATAGAGATCGGTTTGCCTCCGCAGAGCGTAGTGATCGGAGCGTAGGATACATAAGCCGGCTCCGGTATCAGAATCTTATCTCCCCTGTCGATGATCGCTCTTAATGACAGATCGAAAGCTTCGCTGACGCCGACGGTTATAAGTATCTCATCTTCGGGATCATACTCAATGCCATGCCTGTGCTTCAGGAATCTCGATATCTCTCTACGGAGTTCGATCAGCCCTTTATTTGACGTGTAAGACGTAAAACCCTCTTCTAAAGCGAATATAGCCCGCTCCCTAACATTCCACGGCGTGACAAAGTCCGGTTCCCCTATGCCAAGAGATATCACATCCTTCATTCCCAGCACCAGGTCAAAAAATACCCTTATGCCGGAAGACGGTATCTCTTCCACTATTTTAGATGTCTTCATGTTTCTTTTCATATTTTGCTTATTTTAATTTTTTAACTCTACAGGCTTATCGCCGGACGTTTGGACTTCGACGAAAGCTTCAGTATATCGCCGTCCTCTTTATATTTTTTCAGTATGAAATGGGTAACGGTTCCCCTGACTCCATCCATCGGCGAGAGTTTTTCGCTCACAAATCCGGAGACCGTATGTATATTCTTACCTTCCACTACCACCAGAAGATCATACGTCCCGGACATCAGATAGCAGCTCGTCACTTCCGGGAACTGGTATATGCGTTCCGCCAGATTATCGAAACCGACATTCTTCTGCGGAGTCAGCTTCACTTCGATCAGGGCGCGCACGTCATTGCGGTCTTCCTTCAAAAGCTCTTTATTTATAACCGCCTTATATTTCAATATGATCCCTTCATTCTCCATCTTCTTTATCGCAAGAGAGACGGCTTTAGGGCTCATCTTTAACATTCTGGCTATATCTTCGGTAGTGGCCCGCGCATCACGTTCAAGTATCTCGACTATCTCTTTCATATTATTCTCCCATCTCTTGCGGTTATATGGAACTAAAAGGGGCGCCCCTTATTATCATCGAGGGTGCGCCCCTTTTATAAGATACCTCACTATAAAAATTCTTCGTTATTTAATTCCCTCGGAGGCGCTGACAGGAGCCCCGGCAGCCGATGCGTCAGAAAGATGAACGCTAAGCGCTTCCCATGTCTTACGGCCTACGACACCATCTGCTTTCAGTCCGTTGGCCTTCTGGAAATCTTTTATCGCTTTTTTCGTACCTTTACCTTTTACGCCATCGATCTTTCCGTCATAGTAACCGGCGTTCTTAAGGGCCTGTTGAATATCCCTGATCTTGCCGGGCTGAGTGCTTTCTCTTGTCTTTATGCTTATATTGCTATTTGCCATCGGTGAAGCTGTACTCTTCAGTTCATCGAGAGCCTGTGCCTGTTCGGCTGTAGTGCGTTCAACTTCGGCCTGCTTCGTCTCAACGCCCTCTACCCTCGACTCAAGAGTCTCGACCCTTGTCTTAATACCCGTGACTTCGGACTGTACCTTCTTCTGAGACGTTCCGCAACCGGATATGATGAATGCAGTTAATACCGCTACGCTTAAAAAAACTATACTCTTCCTGCCCATTTTACTTCCTCCTTAAAATTGGTTTATGGTTAACGGCATTATACTTCAACATAATATTAAATGCAATTGAAATTTTTAAATTAAATCGTCAAAGCGATCCGCTATTTCTGCTTTAAGAGCTTGGCGGCTTCTTTCGGCGAAGATCCTTCGTGGACTATCGAGCGTATAGCCTTTATCATTCCCACGGCATTATTTGATTGCCATATATTCCGGCCCATATCCACGCCCCTGGCGCCCGCGCTTATAGCTTCATATGCGAGATTAAGCACGTCCATTTCCGTGTCTAATTTAGGGCCTCCGGCGACAACAACAGGAACCGGGCAAGAATCGACTACTTTTTCAAAATTTTCGCAGAAATAAGTCTTAACGACATGAGCGCCAAGTTCGGCCGCGATACGGCAGCATAAACTCAGATATCGCGCGTCTCTCTTCTCGAGCTCTTTGCCGACAGCCGTAACAGCCAACACAGGCATGCCGTATCTTTGGCCCTCATTAACAAGCTGACCAAGGCACATAAGGGTCTGGTTTTCATGCTCCGTGCCTACGTATATAGAGAAGGCCACCGCTGAAGCGTTCAGCCTCAATGCCTCTTCCATGGAAGTATGTATCGACTCGTTCGATAACGCGGGCCCGATTATCGAATTGCCTCCCGATACCCTGAGCAGAAACGGCATATCTATTCCCGCGTCAATGCAATTTCTCAGGACCCCGCGGGTAAGCATAATAGCGTCGGTATAAGGGATCAAAGGCTTTATCGTCTTTGCCGGATCCTCAAGCTTGGATACGGGACCCAGAAAATAACCGTGATCTATTGCCAGCCATACCGCATTATCGGTCTTCGGTTTTATCAATCTGGAAAGCCTGTTCTTCATTCCCCAATCCATATTTACACCTTACCTTTCAGTCGCTCTTTCAATCCGCTGAACTGACCCATAAGCTCTTCCGGCATGCGATCGCCGAATTTCGCGAAGAATTGTTCGCTGTCGGATATCTCCGCGTCCCACTCGGCTTTGTTTATTGAGAATAATCGCTCTAAATTCTCTTTCGATATGGAGAGACCGCTCAGATCCAGGTCCTCCATCTTAGGTAGATTGCCGATGGCAGTCTCCCTCGCACCGACACGGCCGTTCACGCGGTCTATTACCCATTTCAGGACTCTTATATTATCTCCGAAGCCCGGCCATATGAATTTGCCATTGTCATCCGTGCGGAACCAATTGATAGAAAATATTTTCGGCGGTTTTGTCAGCTTCTTCCCAAGCACGCGCAATCGGAATACCATTTGCATTATTACCATCTCTATCTGTA
>CAZHIO010000041.1:0-6827 GCA_964532615.1 uncultured Planctomycetia bacterium | reverse complement strand
GCGTCAGCGCAGGCTTGAGATCGAGAAGGACGACGTTAAGAATGAGCTGGAATCGACTGAGGGAGCGTTATCGAACGTCCTCGCGGAATTCAAAGTCATAGAAGACAGGGTGCTCGGCCTTAAATCCGATCTGGACGCTAAGAGGCTTGCGAATGAAGCGATAATCTGCGAAATAAAGCAGATAGAAGCTGACATGGCCAAGGAGGATACCAAGAGAGCCGCGGCGACATCGAAGATCGAGATGCTCGAAGATAGCCTTAAGACGCACGAGGGGTTCAAGAGCGGCGTCAGGAACATTCTTTTAAAGGCCGGCGAGGATAAGATTTTATTCGGAGGCGTGCTGGGCGTATTGGCCGATATCGTAAAGGTAGAGAAAGGTTATGAAGAGGCCCTGAGCGCGCTTTTAGGCGATGACGCGCAGTTAATAATTACCGAGAGCGATAACGATATATTAAAGTCGATAGAATATTTAAATAACGGCCGCTTAGGGAAAGCGAGCTTCGTCTCTCTCGACGCAATAAGAAGATTAAATAACGGCCCATCCGCAGATCCGGACGGGATATCGCGCATGCCTCTGAGCGGTTTCGTTCATGCGGAAGAGAGATTCAAGCCGGTCATCGATCACTTCCTTGCGGGATCCTATCTTGCGGAATCGCTGGAAGACGGTATGAAGAGCTCTTATTCCGCAAGAGGGCGGTTTGTCACGAAGTCCGGCCATATGTTCGACAACTGCAGGATATCAGGAGGCAGCGCTAACGAAGGCGAAGAGGCGCTATTGATAGGCCGCAGACAGAGGCTGGATGACCTAAAGGCTGAGTTTTCGCTGTCTGAAGAGAGAACCGCGGCGCTTATCTCCGCCAGAGACGAGAAGTCGGCTGCCGGTAAGATCCTCGAGGCCGAGATAGGGGCGATAGATTCTACATTAAGGCGGGAAGATATAAATTACGCGAACGCCAAAACTAAGAAAGACTCCCAGGAAGAGGTTGTCAAGAAGCTTGCCGATGAGACGTTCCTTCTTGAGTCGGAGTTGGATGAGGTTAATCAGGCAATAGACGATCTTTCGAAAAAAGGCGTGACGTTAAATGAAGAGCTCAATAAGATAGAAACTGAAAAGACCGCTATGCAGGAATTTATCGACAGATCGCAGGAATTCATATCCGGTAAGAAGACCGAGAGGGAGAATACGACCCTTGAGATCGCGACATTAAGGGCCGGAGTTCAATCGCAGGAGAAGGAAGAGGAGAATGTCCGCAATAATCTTAAGGCGCAGGAAGCCTTAGTCTTTGAATCCGAAGATACGCTATATGCTAAGGATTTATTGCTTAAGGAATCGGTTGAAAAAGTTAAATCGATGGAGTCCGAGATAGACGGTCTCGTTACCCAAAACCGATCATTGACTGAAGACCTTAAGGGTCTGGAGGAAGAATCAGCCGCGGTAGAGGGTTCCAGGGCGGATATCGGAGCAAAGCTGAATATGGACGAGGTCCAGCTTAAAGAGAAAGAGGCCCGGCTGGAGTCGTTTCGTAATCTTATAAGAGACCTCGACGTGAGATTGACGGAGCTGAACTTCAAGAAGACGAATTTGAGGGATAGGATGCTCCAGGCTCATAAAATTGACCTTGAGACCGTTTCTATAGAGATAGAGGAGAACGTAGACTGGGATTCCACGCTCGCGCAGATCGCCGAACTCAAAGAAAAGTTAGATAAGATGGGGCCTGTGAACCTCGTCGCCATTGACGAGCATAAAGAGCTCGAAGAGCGGTATAATTTTCTGGTCCATCAGCAGGAAGATCTCGTGAACGCAAAAGACTCCCTGATGAAAGCGATACAGAAGATAAACAAGACCACGAAAGACCTCTTTCTTGAGACGTTCCAGAAGATACAGGTTGAATTCAAGAATTTTTTCAGAATGCTATTCGGCGGAGGTCAGGCCGAGCTTGTGCTGATAGACGAGCAGGATATACTGGAGTCGGGCATAGAGATAGTTGTGAGGCCCCCCGGCAAGAAGCTTCAGAATATGATGTTATTATCCGGCGGCGAGAAGGCGATGACGGCGTGCGCCCTGCTATTTGCCGTATTCAAGGTCAAGCCGAGCCCGTTCTGTGTTCTGGATGAGCTTGACGCGCCGTTGGACGAATCCAACGTTATGAGGTTCGCCAGCGTCCTGAAAGAATTTATTAAGATATCGCAGTTCATCATCATCACTCATAATAAACGTACGATGGAACTCGCCGATGTAATATACGGCATCACGATGCAGGAGCGGGGAGTCTCCAAGATAGTATCGGTAAAATTCTTAGACGAACGAAAGAGAGCCGAGAAGAGCGCAGTTGTGCCCGATAGCGAGAAGATCGATGGTATGACCGAAGCGAAGACAGAAGATAATTCTTTGGGATTTGTCGAAAATAGCTCAGCGAGCCAAACGTCTGAGCCTCAAGCCGTACCGCAGGACGCTCAAGACCAATCAGTCGCCTCCCCGGTTTAATCACCATTTTTATGATAAGTATTATTGTTTCATTGAAGCGGAGTACGGGCAGGTCCTGTTCTTTCCGGCATTCTTTGCCGCGTATAATGCAGTATCCGCGCGTGATATAAGTTCGCTTTTAGATGGGGCATCTTCCGGATAGGTAGCTATACCGCAGCTTACGGTAAGCCTGCGGGAGGGATCGAGCTTAGGTTCATTGGCGAACGTGTTCTCGATATCAGTGCGGAGCCGCTCCGAGAAGAGCCTGGCGTTCTCTTTCGATGTGCCCGGCATTATTATACTGAACTCCTCGCCGCCATACCTCGCTGCTATATCGCATTTGCGCGACTTATTCTTCAATACGGCAGCCAGTTGCTTAAGAGCTTCGTCGCCCTTCATATGTCCTAAAGTATCATTATAGTGCTTAAAGTTATCCACATCCATCATGATCAAGCTGAGCTGGGATCCATTCATCTTGGCCATTTCGATCTCATACGAAAGATGATGATGGAACTTACCATAATTCCATAGCTTGGTAAGCCAGTCCGTGTTCGATAGATACACGGTCTCTTCGTAGAGCCTGGAGTTCTCTATAGCAAGGCCGGCATGGCTGGCGAACATCGTCAGCATCTTTATATCGGATTTCGTTATAGGCTTCTTATTGAATATATTATCTACAAGCATCGCGCCCACTATCTTATCTTTGGCCTTAAGCGGGACCGTGACAAAATATTCGGTATTAAGGTTTCTCTGCATGTCGGGGTCGACTATCTTTTTCGCTTCCTGAGTCGTTATCTCAAAGGGCATGCCTTCAAGGATCGTGAGAGCCAATATGCCCATATCCTCGCGCAGGGGTATCTTTATGCCTTTAACTATCTGGTTCAATTTAGATTCGGGGTCTTTCTTGAATACGTCATATGACGAGATGAAATCATCGAGCGTCATCTTGCTCTGCGATATAGCCTGCCATATCTTTCCGGCCTCTTCGGCCGTATGCGGGCCTATACCCATTATCCCCTCGAGGACCTCTTCCTTATCGTTGACAAGAAAGAGCATGGCGCGGTTAAAACCCAGGCCTTCATGAGAGGTCAGGGCGGTTAATATTATATACAAAATCTGATCGAGCTTGAGAGTGGTCCTCATCGCATTGGAGATTTCGAATAGCATCGCAAATTCCCACTCAAGCCTCTTGAGATCCTGTCTTAACAGATTGTCGGCTTCTTTTTCCATGTCGGGCAGTTATTTTTTCTTGTTTGCGGTATTTTGCACAGGCGGGGTGATTTTTTTAGATAAATTCGCTTGCGCGTTAACAGGCATCGGAGGCCTGCGCATAGTTTCGAAGTCACCGAAGATGATACCCATAGCGACTTCTTTGTTTTCAATTCTGCGTGCCATAATCCTGACGCTATCGCCGGCTTTAAGCTCGGATATTTTTGTAACTTTAGTTACGTTAGTTGTCGGGGTCATCTCAATAATATGCATCTGATTATCCCTGGAATCCATAACCTCAATTTTTACATTCTTCGGGTCTGCGTTGTCTATTTTGGAAACCGAGCCCAATATCATGTTAAAATTCGGTTTCATAGCTCCATTAGATCGGGCGTCTTTTTGCGCAGTTGTCATCTTGGAATCGGCCGCAGCCGGCTTATTTTTCGCTGAGACAGGGCTTTTTTCAACGGCATATGCCGCGTTTGTAGCGCATATAAACGCTAAAACTGTGATAATAGCGCATATCGGAACTTTTTTCATCGTCTCCTCCATTGTTTGATTTATGCTAACATAAATGGCTTGACAAGTCATCAGAAATCGATATAATGAGTGAGTCTTCGGGGTGGGGTGACCTGCTCTGCTGATACAGTCTGTATATATGTAGGCTTTCAGCAGAATTGGAATTCCCCGGCCGGCGGTTAAAGCCCGCGAGTCCTTGGTTTAATAAGGACAGAACTTGTTGAATTCAAGTGCCGACAGTATAGACTGGATGATAGAAGACGACCGGCTGATATATAGCTGACAGAGATAGTCGCATGCTGTGACCCCGAACTTAAGCTCGGGGTTTTTTATTTTCGCCCGGTCTTTTTCGTTAGCATAAATAAAATAGTTTAGGCAGATCACCATACGAGGAAAGATATGAAATTGAATACTATATCAGAGGTTCTTAAAGAATTAAAGAGCGGCAGGATGATCATTGTTATAGACGATGAGGACCGTGAAAACGAAGGTGACCTTATAATGGCCGGTCAATTTACCATGCCTGAAGATATCAATTTTATGGCCCGGGAAGGCCGCGGCCTGATATGCGTTCCCATGGAAGGATCAAGGCTCGACGAATTGGACCTGCATCCTATGTCTACGAGAGTGCTGGATCCATATAAGACCGGCTGGGCGATATCGTGCGATGCTACGAAAGGGGTCACGACCGGCATATCAGCGAGCGATAGGGCGCGGACCATAAATATGCTGGCTAATCCCAATGCCCGCGCATCAGATCTGACTAAGCCCGGGCATATCTTCCCGCTTAGAGCCGATAAGGGCGGGGTTCTGGTCAGGGCCGGACATACAGAGGCCTGCGTAGATCTGATGAAGCTATCAGGACTATGTCCGATCGGCGTGATCTGCGAGATAATGAAAGACGACGGTACTATGGCCAGGACTCCGGATCTCATGGAATTCGCGAAGAAACACTCCTTAAAGATATGTACCATGGAGAGCCTTATAGAATACAGGCGTAAATCTGAAAAATTGATAAAGAAGATAGCCGGTACGACGATGCCTACGGCATTCGGCAACTTCAGGGTAATTGTTTACGAGTCTCTTATCGATAAACAGCACCATCTGGCTCTTATTAAAGGAAAGCCCCGCAGAGACGGCACGCTCGTAAGGGTGCATTCGGAATGTCTTACCGGCGACGTCTTCGGATCTAAAAGATGCGATTGCGGCCAGCAGCTTCATGCGGCTATGAAGTTGGTAGGCAGATGCAAAAGCGGCGTTATACTCTACATGAGACAGGAAGGCCGCGGCATCGGATTGGCGAACAAGCTTAAAGCATATGAGCTGCAGGATAAGGGGATGGATACGGTCGAGGCTAACGAGGCGTTAGGGTTTAAACCGGATCTGAGAGACTACGGCATAGGCGCTCAGATACTCGCGGATCTGGGATTGAAGAATATAAGGCTTCTTACGAATAATCCCAAAAAGATAGTAGGGCTCGAGGGGTATGGGCTTAAGGTGATCGAGAGAGTGCCGATACGCATATTGGCGAACAAGACCAACGCGCGATATCTTAAGACTAAGAGAGATAAGCTGGGCCACGATCTTTACGTGTAACATTAGGTTGAATTTGTGCAGAATATTGTTCTTAGAATGCGTCGCATGTTAAGATGCATGGGCGATGAATAGATAACCAAGGAGGATGTGTCATGGCAAATGTAATAAAGGCGGATCTGGTCGCAAAAGGAAAGAAGTTCGCTATAGTGATAGCGCGTTTCAATGAATTCATATCGGGTAAGCTTCTGGAGGGATGCATTGATACGCTGACCCGTCATGGGGTGCAGGATAATTCAATAGACGTGGTCTGGGTTCCGGGTTCATTCGAATTACCGATGCTCGCGCTCAAGGCGGCAAAGTCAAAGAAATATGATGCCGTAATATGCTTAGGCACAGTGATACGCGGAGCGACTCCGCATTTTGATCTTGTGGCGAGCGAGACCGCAAAAGGTATCGCTAAAGTATCTCTCGATACGAACGTGCCCTGCATCTTCGGGGTAATAACGGCCGATAATATAGAACAGGCTATAGAGAGAGCCGGCACCAAAGACGGTAATAAGGGCCGCGACGCCGCTGTCACCGCCATCGAGATGGCCAATCTTTACGCTAAAATATAGGATCTTAGATCAGAAGATACCGCTGTCAAACGCGGTAATGGGACTTAACAGCAGGAGAATGCATGAGAAAAAGGACGATCGCCAGAGAGTCTGCACTTAAGATACTTTACGCGATAGATATAACCAAAGAAGATCCGGACGAGTGTATTAATAACTATTGGCTGTCGCAGGATAAGATAAATGTCGAGGTAAAGAATTTTGCGGACGATATCGTATCGGGCGTCTGCAATAACATGGCTCGCATAGACTCTGTGGTCTCCAAGAGCGCGACAAATTGGGAGCTCGACAGAATGGCGGTAATAGACCGTAATATATTGCGCATAGGAACGTACGAACTGTTGTATATGGAAGATATACCTCCCAAGGTCGCTATCAACGAGGCCATAGATATAGCCAAGAGGTACGGAGATAAAGATTCCGGAAAATTCGTCAACGGCGTTCTCGATAAGATCGGCAAAGAAAAGACCAAGATATCCGGATGA
>CAZHIO010000040.1:0-6954 GCA_964532615.1 uncultured Planctomycetia bacterium | reverse complement strand
TTATCGGATTTTCCCTTAGGATCGAAGTCGGAACCGCCTTTGCCGCCACCCATAGGCAGCGTCGTGAGGCTGTTCTTGAAGACCTGTTCAAAGGCCAGGAATTTCAGAACGCCGAGGTTGACGCTGGGATGGAGGCGTAAGCCGCCCTTGTAAGGACCGATCGCGCTATTCATCTCTATGCGGAAGCCTCTGTTAACCTGGACCTCACCCTTATCGTCTAGCCAAGGAACACGGAACATGAGAACTCTCTCCGGCTCCACCATTCTTTCGAGTATCTTAGCTTTCTGATACTTAGGGTTTTCATCGATATAAGGCATTACAGACTCTACGACTTCTCTGACCGCCTGGTGGAACTCCTTCTCGCCGGCATTCTTCGCGATAACCATATCCATAAAAGCTTCAACTTTCTTATTCATACTCACTTCCCCTCCCTTTGTTAGTGTGCATCTTCCTAAAACAATTTACCTGTTCAGCAAGCTCTCTATGATAGCTTTAGAGGCTCTCTTCGCCATGCCCATGGCTTCTATTACCGTACCCTCACCGCCGACTATATCACCGCCGGCATAGACATTTTTTACCGAGGTCTCCATCGTATCTTTATTTACCTCCACGTCGGAATACTTATCCGTCTTTAGCTGAGGCGTTACTCGCGTCAATACCTGGTTTGCCAATAGCCCTATGGCGATGACAGCCATATCGCAATCCATCTCAAAATCGCTGCCCGGGACCGCAATGGGCCTTCTGCGGAGCGAAGCGTCCGGCGAGCCCAGCTTGCACTCCAGACATCTCAACTTCTTCACAAAACCACTTTCATCTCCGGTAAACTCTTCCGGCTGTACGAGGAACCGGAACTTCACGCCTTCTTCCTTGGCATGCTCTATCTCTAATCGTCTGGCCGGCATCTCGACCTCTGTGCGCCGGTATACTACAGTGGTATTAGGCTCCATGCCCTGGATCTTCTGTATTCTGAGCGCAGCGCGCGCGGCGTCCATAGCGGTATTACCCCCGCCGATCACGATTACCGCTTTACCTATGTTTACTGGCGTGTGAAATTCCGGGAACTTATATGCCGACATTAGATTCACTCTTGTCAGAAATTCGTTGGCCGAATATACATTGCATTGATTTTCGCCCTTAATGCCCAAAAATGTCGGAACCCCGGCGCCCAGCCCTAAGAATGCGGCGTCGAAGCCCTCCGAAAGCAGGTCTCCCAGCCCCTTGGCCTTACCGATAATATAGTTAGGGATCAGTTCGACTCCCGACTTCTTCAGATAATCGATCTCAAAGTCGAGGATATTTCGCGGCAGCCTGAAGGGCGGTATGCCGTAACGTAAAACACCGCCGGATTTATGGAGAGCCTCGTATATGATCACCTTTATGCCTTGTCGCGAGAGCTCGCCTGCGCAGCAGACGCCTGCAGGGCCGGAACCGACAACCGCAACTTTATACTTCGAGAGCTTTTCGTTTTTCTGTTCCGGGACTTTCAAATTGTTCTTCATACCGTAGTCGCCTACGAACCTTTCAAGAAAGTGTATATTTATAGCGTTTTCCGAAGCGTACGGAGAGTCCTTTTTAGTGAAGACGCAGGCTTTTCTGCACTGGTACTCGGCCGGGCATACTCTGCCGCATATAGAAGGAAAATCATTCTTCTCGCGGATCGTGAAATAAGCGCCGCGATAGTCTTTTTGCGTCATCTGGAAGATGAATTGTTTGATGTCTATGCCTACGGGGCAGCCCTGTATGCAGGCAGGGTTCTTGCACTGAATACACCGGGAGGCCTCAGCCAGAGCCTGTTCCTCCGTATACCCCAGAGTGACTTCATCAAAACAGGCCGATCTTTTAGCGGCATCGAGCTCGCGCACTTTCACAGGCTCTTTCTTCATCGCCTTTATACCTTGTTGAGATTGCATATATGTTTCTCTTTGTTGTCGTATATCCTGTTGCGCTTAACAAGCTCCTGCCAATCGACCTGGTGCGCGTCAAACTCCGGACCGTCTACGCAGCTGAAGAGAGTTTTGCCACCTATGGTTACTCTGCAGCATCCGCACATGCCTGTGGCATCTATCATAATAGCGTTCAGGGAAACTATTGTCTTTACGTTATATTTAGCTGTTACTGAGGATGATCGCATCATCATGGGAATAGGACCGACAGAGTATACCAGATCATATTTTTGATTATGAAGCGTTTCGTCGAGAATATCTGTGGTGAAGCCCTTTCGGCCGTAAGAACCGTCGTCAGTTGCCACTAAGAATACGTCAGATGCGCCTTTGAGTTCATTCTCAAGGATTAAGAGGCCCTTTGTCCTGGCCCCCAATATTGTGGTTACATGATTTCCTGCGGCTTTCAAGGCCCTGGCGACCGGAAGGATCTCGGCTATGCCCACGCCGCCGCCAACCAGTATCACTCTTCCGTATTTCTTTATCTCGCTGGCATGTCCCAGCGGACCGACCAGAGAATAGAGCGATTCACCGACGTCCATCCTCGCTAACATTTTAGTGGTGAAACCTAATTCCTGACATATCAGCGTTATTCTGCCGCTCTTTATATCTGTGTCTACGATGGTCAGCGGTATCCTCTCCCCTTTTTCGCTCACCATAAGCGCTATAAATTGTCCCGGTAAAGCATTCTTCGCTATGTCTGGAGAAAGGATGTCAAGCTTCACTATCCGTGTTCCGGAAAGATCCGCGAGCGTCTCTTTGTTTAGTATCTTCATGCTCTTAGTTTTGCCTGTTTAATATGTAGGAGAGCGCCAAAAAAATAGACGACCACTTATTCAGTGGACGTCCTTGTCCGCTTATCATGCCTTACAAACCCGTTAATGCTACATCTTATCAGTAGAATATTTATTGTCAACAGAAAATATTAAAATATTTCTATCAACTTCTTCTTTCCGTTTTCACCGTGAATTATATTGATCATGCTTCTGGGGGCTTTAAAATATTCACTCAATAATTTTATGACGGCCTCATTAGCCTTGCCCTCTTTTGGAGGAGCTTTTACGCGCACAATAAACTCTTTTTCCGATAACTTCTCTACGATATCTTGTTTTGAATTAGGCTTTACCGTGACAGCTATTTTCATCTGCTACCATTTGCCGGTCTTCTGTCTCTGAGCTTTTGGTAAATTCTCTATTGCTTTTAGCGATTCACAAAGATCAAGGTCGGATAGTTCTATTTCCGGAAGTTTTCCGGATAGATACTTATCGTATCCGGCAAGGTCCAGAAGCCCGTGGCCGCTGTAGCTGAATAGTATCACCTTTTCTTTGCCTTCTTCTTTAGCTCTCTTAGCTTCTTCTATAACGCAAGCTATTGCGTGGCTCGTTTCCGGCGCGCAGATGAAGCCTTCCGTTTTTGCCCATATTAGGGCTGACTCATAACATTTAGTCTGCCCGAATGCTTTAGGCTTTGCGAGGCCTTCGACTATAGATTGACTTACAAGAGGAGCCATTCCGTGATACCGCAGGCCGCCGGCGTGTATCGGCGGAGGGATATATCCGTGCCCGAGAGTGAACATCGGCAATAGCGGCGTCATCTGCGCCGTGTCGCCGAAGTCGTAAGTGAATGGGCCTTTAGTCATCTTCGGACATGTAGAAGACTCTGTTGGTATGATCTCTATCTTTTCACCGTGTATCTTATCACACATGAATGGGAATGAGAGTCCTCCGAAATTAGACCCTCCGCCCGCGCAAGCTATGACTACGTCCGGTTTATCTTCACCGGCAAGCTTGAGCTGCTTTTTGGCCTCGAGGCCGATTATCGTCTGGTGAAGCAGTACGTGATTCAATACGCTTCCCAGCGCGTAGCGGGTCCTGCCCGACTTGTCCGTAACGGCGTCTTCTACGGCCTCACTGATAGCGATTCCCAGCGAGCCGGGCGTATTTGGCATCCTCTTTAAGATCTCCCTGCCGGCGTTCGTGTCCGGTGACGGGCTCCCCACGCAATCCGCTCCCCATATCTGCATAAGCGTCTTCCGGAACGGTTTGCTGTCATAGCTGACCCTGACCATGTATACTTTACATTCAAGGCCCAATAGATTGCACGCGAATGCAAGCGCGCTTCCCCATTGGCCCGCACCGGTTTCGGTAGTGATCCTTTTAATGCCAAACTGTTTATTATACCAGGCTTGCGCGACCGCGGTGTTTGGTTTATGGCTTCCCGCGGGGCTTACGCTTTCGTCTTTGTAGTATATCTTAGCGGGTGTTTTCAGATACTGTTCAAGTCTAAAGGCTCTTCGGAGCGGCGTCGGATGCCACATGGCGAGCATCTCGAGGATCTCTTCCGGAATATCGATCCAGCGCTTCGTAGAGACCTCTTGCTCGATAATATTGGCCGGGAATACGCCAGCCAGCATTTCGGGCGTTATAGAATTACCATCCGGTGCAAGCGGCGGATGCATCGCCGTCGGCAGATCGGCGGCGATGTTGTACCATTGCCTTGGTATATCTTTCTGGCTCAAATAAAAAGAATTCTGCTTCATCTGTCACTCCCTCTATTGGTACTTTGTTCTGATCTTAGCGAGATATATTAAATGCTTCTTCTCTTCGTCTATCAATTCGGCTATCTTCTCCTGATGCTGCGGAGTCATATGTCTTAATAACTCTCCGAAAAATAGTATGGCGTCTCTTTCGAAGCTCATAGCATATCGTATGGCCGCAAGAGGATTCCTCACGAACTTGACAAAATTGGAGGATGATACCTGTTTATATTGCAGGTCGTCCACAAGCGACTTTATATAAGCCTCGAACTCTCCCTGGTAAGATTCCGCGACCTCCGAATCTTCTACCGAATTGCGGATATCGGTGAACTTTTTTACATGTTCGTCTTCCCAGCCGGCAAGCTGCGCGAAGAGTTCCTGCAGCTCTTTGTCCTTAAATTTTTTTGATACGAGTTTGTAAAAATCGCGGCGCTTTCGCTCTTTCGCGATACCCATATCGATCACTTCAGCTGCATTAAATAGATTATCCGGCACTTAAAACTCCTTTCGTTCTTTAGCTATTGTCCGAAACAGGTCCCGAGCGACACGGCGGTCTTTATGAGAGGATGATCGACCGGCACGCTCCGGTGTCCCTTGGCAACGTCATCGAGCTTTACCGTAACAAGCGCGCTCTTCTGCATCGCTACCATGTTTCCGAAATCCTTATTTATTATCATATCTACGGCTTTTGAGCCCAGCTGCGTAGCGAATACCCTGTCGAACGCGGTCGGGGTTCCGCCCCTCTGCAGATGGCCCATCACAACGGCCCGAGTCTCAAACTCGGTTAACTTCTCTATCTGATCCCCCAAGACAAAACCTATGCCGCCAAGCCTTATAGGATCCGAACTCTCCTTGACCATTCTCTGTATTACAACGTCGCCGCCCTTCGGCTTTGCGCCTTCGGCCACAACGATTATCGAGAATCTTTTGCCTTTCCTGTGCCGCTCTCTTACTTTATCGATTATGCTGTCCATCGCGTAAGGTATTTCGGGTATCAGGATTATATCGCCTCCGCCGGCTATGCCGGAATGCAAGGCAAGCCAACCCGCATTATGGCCCATAACCTCTATCACCATGACTCTGTGATGTGACTGTGCGGTAGAGTGAAGGCGGTCAATGCCTTCCGTGGCGATCGACACCGCCGTGTCGAAACCGAAAGTGAGATCCGTGCCTATGATATCGTTATCAATGGTTTTCGGAACTCCGACTATCGGAATTCCTCCTTTAAATAATTTATACGCTATCCCGAGCGTACCATCACCGCCTATAACTACCAGACAGTCTATATCCATCTCTTTGAGGTTGCGGATAGTCGCCTTGGACATATCCTTAAATTCAAGATCATCGCCCTTCTTGACCGCGTACCTGTAAGGGTTGACCCTTTTTGTAGTACCCAGAATAGTCCCGCCGAGCGTAAGTATGCCGGAGACATCGTTGCCGTCAAGATGCCGGAATTTATTATTTACCGCGCCGTCATAGCCATCTTCTATTCCGACGATCTCCATGCCATAGTCGTTAATAGCCTTCTTCGCGACGGCGCGGATGACCGCGTTTATGCCGGCACAATCACCTCCGCCGGTAAGTATGCCTATTCTGTTCATGCCTTTTGCTTTCTGTGCCATAGCGTATCCTTTATAATTGATGTATGATGATCTCGGTTAAGACCACTATATCTTCCATGCAAAATATCTTTTCAATATTACTGTCAAATAGTATTGCCCCGTCAGCGCCGAACTCCTCATCCG
The DNA here is from genome assembly GCA_964532615.1 of uncultured Planctomycetia bacterium. Lineage (GTDB taxonomy): Bacteria > Omnitrophota > Gorgyraeia > 2-01-FULL-45-10 > 2-01-FULL-45-10 > CAIMPC01. The sequence goes on along the minus strand of CAZHIO010000040.1, from coordinate 733 downwards.
CCCTGGATATCTTAACGAGCAGGGAGACCTGATCGAACGGATATATCACGATCCCCACATCGCCCAGACCGGATCTCTTAGCGTTCATGCGTTCCGTGGCGGATAATAGCGCGTCAGGGTTCGAACCGTATTTCGTTAATATGTGATCTATGGTCCGTTTCTTAAATGCCGGATAATATGCCTCTCCGCCGGCAAGCTCCCTGAATTCTTTCCAATCGCCGGTCAGTGCGGGTAAATTGCCCAGAGTCAGCTTCTTGATAAGATAATGCAGCAATATTATCGAGGTATAATCTTTGGCGCTGCTATTGCAGGAGACCGATAAGATCCGCTTCTGAGCGATATCGATATCATATGTATCAGATATGAATTTAATGGAAAAACGCTCTTCGCTCGTCTCAGCAGCGATGTCTTTCCATGCTTTATCCAAAGCCGGCGCGTAACTCATGAGAGCGATTTTACCATATAAGGAATGATAATTACATTAATTTTCGGCACATAGATAGCTATCAAGATAAAATATTTTGTGCCTGGCTGGGGGCAGAACTTTTGGCACTTGCTGGAGCTCTTCGCATCAGGCCTAAACCTCGTTATGTGAGCACTGAAAATATCTCCCCTTGAGGCAATACAGATGCAGTGGCCCAGGTTTAAACCTGGGCCACTGTGTCACCATGTTCCATAGGGGCCGGCCTTTTGTTCGGCCGATGAAGGGGCGGGCAAATAACTCGGCCCTTAT
>CAZHIO010000039.1:0-7098 GCA_964532615.1 uncultured Planctomycetia bacterium | reverse complement strand
TTTGATACACGTTCCACAGGCATAAATCTTACCTCCAGACTTCATAAACTTGTCTGCCTGTTCAGCGGTATTAAATTTATCGGTACTTACTTTCTGATATTCGACACCCTTGCCCATAAAGAAGACTTTGGCTTCGTCCTTCTGCCCAAGACAAAAATTGGCGTATCGAAGCGCGTTCCAACAAGTCTCGGCGTCATTGCTGGAAATAATGATTCCTATTTTCATCGTATCCTCCAAGGTTAAATAATCTTTAAAGCGTAAACCCACATATCTTTTACATACTCATCCATATTTTTAAGCTACTTTCCAAACACTTTATTTCCAAACCAGTATTCTTGATCATTAAGCCCCTGAACTTTTGGCTCCACTATTTTCGTGTTTCTACCAAAAATATATCCAGAACCATACCAGTTCCGAACCCAATACACCGCTTCCTTCACTAGATAGTATGTTGAGTGCAGCCATAATGGCGGAGATATCTTTCTAACTTCATATGTAGCATAGTCATGATTGACCATTACTCGAATGTAGTGTAAGTAGCCGCCTTCGGATTCCGGGATTTCTATAAGCATTCCGCCGCCGCCTGTTGTTATATAATCAACATTATCAAATCTTTGATGTTTAAACATATGCTTATGCCCGGCGAATACCATATCTACACGATATTTTGCCAAAAGCTTTCTGAGCTGATATGCCCAGGAAGCGTTATCGATATTGTACCATTCCTGCTGGTACGGGTCACAGGGCGGCTTGTGCATAACAACAAAGGTATGCTCATATTCTAGCCCTGCCTTCAACTGCCCTTCCAGCCATTCAAAATCAGGTGCGTCATCCGCATTATCTACAATTATGAAGTATGAATTTCTTTCATGAAAAGCAAACTGTTTATCGCCGCAATATTCTCCAAAAAGCTTTCTATCATCATGATTACCTATAGCCGTTATAACCGGGTATTTTATAAGCCTCTGTATCTTCTTCCATGCCAAAAAATCCCATTTTGACCCATTTAAAGTCACATCTCCCACATTCAGGACGAAATCGATCGGTATCTTCCTGAACCTGTCTTCACGGTTCATATGCCATATCAGCTTTAGAGTGGACGCGTCATTAGTAAACAGCCCGTTGTGATTATCGCCGAAGACTATAAATGAAAAGTAGGCACCTTCGTTACTCTCGAGCTTCTTGATATTCGCTTGATTATTTTCGCCTGAGCCGGCTGGCGTCATAAACCAGAAAGGAACAAGGGGAAGGATTGAATAGATAACTGCGCATAGTATTACTATTAAGGGTATCGCTACATATCTCGATATTTTCATGGTCGTCTTTTTTGGATAGGTGGTCATGGTTATGGCTCTACCTCCAGCCTTGGCCTTCTGAATAAATTATAATAGCCGGAGAGCTTTGCCTGAAAGCTAAAGGGCTTGTTCGTATCTGAGTTTTTTACCCTTATTCGCTTTAAAGCGTAAGCGTCTTCATTGAATCTATCGGGACCGATATTCGTTGTGCAGGCTCCATTAAATCCGGATTTTTCAACGATCTTTTTTACTTTTCCATTAAACGCGCCGTAGGGATAGCTAAAGTATTCTACTGGCGCGTTTATATTTTCTTCTATGGTCTTTTTAGCTCCCGCAATTTCATCCAAAAGCGACTCATCCGACTTTATTGATGATAGGTGAACATGATTCCTTGTATGGGCCCCAAAGGATACGTTGTATTTCATCATTGCTCTAACCTCATCCCAGCTAAGAAAGTCAGCCTTGTTATTTACAAGATTTGCCGCAAGAAATATCGTTACGGGAAAGGTGTATTTTTTAAGTACTGGCAAAGCGTATGTATAATTATCTTTACGGCCATCATCGAAAGTAATGACAACGCTTTTATGGTTAAACTTCTTACCGCTCTTTATGCCTTCAACCAATTCGTCTAAAGAAATAACATCGTAATTATTATGTTTAAGGTATGACAATTGACGATCAAAATTCTCAGGAGCTACGGCAATCAAGCTATCTTCGTAATTTATACTGTGGTAAGTCAATACGGGCACGGTATACCCTGGACGCCACAGCCAAATAACACAAAAAGCAGCCACTAAAAAGGCGCTGATTAAAAAGAGTTTTTTACTAATTTTCATATCAATTCGATCGCCTCTTGAGTTATAAGTCATGCGACAAACCAGAACAATAAAGCGATTAAAATTCTGTATACTCCGAATGATATAAAACTATGTTTTTTTATGAAGCTTAATAAGAATTTAATGGCCAAAATAGCCACTATAAAGGATGTCGCAAAGCCCACCCCCAGGAACGCAAACTGATCTTGAGTAAATGCATTTGCATTTTTATATAGATCTAGCAATGTAGCTGCCAGCATAGTAGGAACGGCTAATAAAAATGAGAACTCCACGATAACATCTCTTCGTAAGCCTAATATTAACCCACCTATGATTGCCGCTGCCGACCTGGAAACGCCTGGTATAATAGCAATGGACTGAAAGGCGCCTATAAGCATGGCTTGCTTGTAAGAAATAGAGGTTATCTCTTTTACCGCAGTTTCTTTTTCATGATGAAATAATTCAAAAATAATTAAAAATACTCCCCCTAGAAAAAGAGCCCAAATAACAATATGGCTATTACCAAGCAAATATTGCTTTATGCTTTTATAAAATGCGAACCCAATGATTGCCGTAGGAAGAAATGCAGCGCATACTTTTTTTAGCACTTCTAGATTCATTAAGAACTTCTTCCAATACAATACAACGACTGAAAGAATTGCGCCAAGCTGTATCGCTATCTCAAATGTTTTTACGAATTCTGTCTGAGAAATACCCATGAGGCGTGATGTCAAGATAAGATGCCCCGTTGACGATATGGGCAAAAATTCCGATACGCCTTCCACAATGCCTAAAATGAGTGCGTGAAATGTGTTCATATTTTAAATAATATTTGCCTCTCTCCATTAGCTGATTTCGATTATATCATAGCTAAAAGATAAGATATATTTAATCATTCGATATTTCATTCGTTGGTTCAGATGCAGTTGCTATACTAGGCTCCACTAGTTCTTTGCCGCAACACACAGGTATCATATGCATATGGTTATATCGCAGCGCTACTGAAGACAACTCTGCTCAGGGTGGACGCTCAAATTGTATAGATCCGGCATATCGACATGCAGCTCATGGTGAACGTGAAAAGCTTTTCCTGTCTTCTCGAGACCTATCCGATCGAGGCTGTACTGCCGCCTTTCTATATTAAGCTCTTTCTTTAAATAATCAATGATGAATCCATCTATCCTTTTCCATACATAAGAGCTAAAACGTACGGGTTTGAGGTTGCCCTCTCTGTCTTTATATCTGAGGTCATAGCTTTGGATCTTATCATATAAGATAAGTACCAGTTGAGAAAGAATGTCTTCGCTGAAACGATCGCAATAGATCGGGAAGATTATTTTATGGATTCGAAAGATGGCAAAGCTTATGTGCCGCAATACGAGCTCATCAGCCTTTCCCTTGAAGTTTCTTTTTGCCTGGGCAATGAGACGTCTTTCTTCATAAAGAGAAAGCTTTTGATATTTAGGGATGGCCTTACGATAGGTTTCGAACATTGGCACTATATTATATAGGCCATATTTTGAAAACCAAGTCAAAAATACAGCGCTTAATATCTGCCATAACGACTTGCTATATCCGAAAACCTATGGCTATATATGACATGACGGAGGTGGTTATCATGATGGATACAGTAATTCTAACCGAGATTCTGGCGCTTAAAAACGCTTCTATTGAGGAGCTGAACACTAAATATACGGAGCTTTATGAGGGCAAAGCCGCTCCTAATATTAACCGTGTAGAGCTATGGAAGAAAATCGCCTACAAGATACAGGAACGTGAATACGGCAAGCTATCGGATGACGCAATAGTCGCAAAGAACCGCCTTATTGACGAACACGACCCGATAAATCAAAAGGCGATGCGAAGTAGCGGCTCTCCCGCGTCTCGCGACAGGAGGATTCCTGTACCAGGTACGGTAATCACTAAAGATTACAAGGGCACGCACATACAGGTGAAGGTGCTAGAGAACGGATTTGAGTATAACAGCAAAGTATATAAGACAATAGGCGCTGTCGTACAAGCGATAACAGGCGCCCACTGGAGCGGATATCTATTCTTTAACCTATAATAACTATGAAACCAAAAATCTACTGCGCCATATACACCCGAAAATCCACAAGCGAGGGGCTCGATGCTGACTTTACTTCCCTCGATAACCAGCGCGAGTCCGCCGAAAGCTACATCCAAAGCCAAAAAAGCGAAGGCTGGGTAGCATTACCAGACCGGTATGACGATGGCGGCTACACCGGAGGCAACACCGAACGCCCTGCCCTACAGAGACTCATTATCGATATTAAAGAAGGTAAAATTAACTGCGTGGTCGTTTACAAGGTAGATCGACTATCAAGATCACTTCTTGATTTTGTGCAGATATTGGGACTATTTGAACGACATAATGTTACGTTCGTATCGGTAACGCAGCACTTCAATACAAACAACTCGATGGGACGGTTAACTCTTAATATCCTCTTATCTTTTGCGCAGTTCGAGCGAGAGATTATCAGCGAAAGGGTCAAAGACAAGATGGGCGCAGCTCGCAAGAAGGGTAAGTGGCTCGGCGGACCGCCTATTCTCGGCTATGACATCGACAGGCTAAATCATAAACTTGTTAAAAACGAGGCTGAGGCAGAACTTGTACGAAAGATATTTGATATATACCTCGAAAAGAAGTCGCTCCTTCAGACAACGATGGAATTAAACGAGAAGGGTTTCAAGACAAAACGTTTCATATCTACTTCCGGTAAAACATATGGCGATATAAAATTCAAAAAGACGAATGTTCAGCAAATGCTTAAGAATACCCTATATATCGGAAAGGTTCGTCATGATAGTGTGCTATATCCTGGACTCCATGATCCAATAATCTCAGAGGAGATATTTCAAAGGGCTCAGGAGTTATTACAAAGTAACCGCGTCGAGCGCTCTAGGCGCAAGAATGTCAGGTTCCGCGGCCTTCTCAACCATATACTGCGCTGTAAGGCATGCGACAGTATAATGTTCCACACGTACACGACAAAAGACGGTCGCAGATATCGCTACTACGTCTGTATGAACGCCCAAAAGCGCGGCTATAAGGACTGCCCCACACGATCGGTCAACGCACAATCCATAGAGGATGCGGTTATAGAGTCTTTAAAGAATGCTCGGGAAGACGACCAGACGCTTCGTGGAGCCCTTATCGTAAATTCACCCATATGGGAGGTGCTATTCCCCCAAGAGAAGCACCATGCGCTGCGCCTAATGCTAAAAAGCGCCTACTATGATGGCAAAGGTGGAAAGCTCGAACTCGATTTAAACACAAGCGGGATCGGACTACTGAGCCGTATGCAGGAAGGACTGCCGGATAATGGACACGACAAGACTTGAGTTCGACATAAAGCTTAAGAGGGTACAACATCCCACACGGATAAGAACCGATGAGAAATTCGCGAAGGTCCCAAGTATCAGGCAATATCTTCTCTTGGCCTATCAGATTGATCACCTAATCGAAACTAATCCCGATGTGTCTCTCGCCAAAATCGGAGGCTGGTTGGGCATGAGCCGTACACGGGTAAGACAGATCGCATATTTTATTTTTTTATGCCCGAAGATACAGGAAGCAATCCTGCTTAGCGATGTCGATAAGATAAGCCGCGTAACAGAACGCGGAATAAGGCCAATTACACAGGAGATATGTTGGCAAAAGCAGCTATCTCTCTGGCATAGTTTATCTCGATAATCCCTCGAATATACCCCAATATTCAATGTAACCACTAATATCCGGAACCAGATAGTCTGATAGGTATTTTTGGCTGAAAATTGGCTATACCATCGCCCGTCACATAAAAGGGATCAGGTCCATTAACGCAGCAATATATGCGATGGACCGGATCCATTTTCATATTTTGTCGTCGAGGATATACACAAAAGCAGCTGACGTTAAAACGTCAGCTACTTTTGCTTTGTTATCTACCTATCTGTTTCGAGGTAGAATGAGTGGTGAGCCGCGCAGGACTCCGGCCTTCGGCCTAGAACCTGTCGCTACGGCTCGCTGCGACCACAGCGCCGGCTAGTCAGCAAGTCTTGCTCGCCTTCGCTCCTTAAGGAAAAACCCTGATGGTTTTTCCTTAATATTCCTTTTCCTTCCGCATAGATGTTCTCGTGCGCCGATAAGGACAAAACTATAGTTTTTTCCTTAAGATCCTTTTTCAGGTTCTCGTCCTGCGCGGCTCAATCAAAACGAAAGGCCATCTGTAGCTTTACCTACGGATGGCCTTACAACATGGTGAGCCGCGCAGGACTCGAACCTGCCACAACCACATTAAAAGTGTGGTGCTCTACCTGATGAGCTAGCGGCCCTGATTAGTTGTTAGTTAATAGTTCTTAGTTCATAGATTAACGTTGCTGAATTAGGCACGCTTACTGACGATTAGCTCTAAACTATAAACCATCAACTATGAACTATGAACTTACTTACCCTTGAATATCTTTCTCTTTTGCCGCGAGGGCCGTGTCTATTTCTTTAATATATTTATCAGTAAGCTTCTGGATATCCTCGCCGCCCTTGAACTTATCATCCTCGGTTATCGCCTTATCTTTCTCGAGCTTTTTGATCACCTCTAAAGCCGCGTGCCTTCCGGTCCTTACGGAGATATGCCCGTCTTCGGCTATCTTCTTAAGCACCTTATCAAGCTCGGCGCGCCTCTCCTGCGTCAAGGTAGGCATAGTCATTCTTATGACTTTACCGTCATTTGTCGGCGCGATACCCAAGTCGGATTTCAATATCGCTTTCTCTATATCGGCAAGCGCGTTCTTATCCCATGGCTGTATCATCACGGTGCGCGCGTCAGGCGTCGTAAGCGCCGCTAACTGCTTCAGCGGCATTATAGTGCCGTAACAATCGACCTTTAAGCCGTCAACCAGCGCGATCGAAGCTCTTCCGGTTCTCACGGTAGAAAAGTCTCTTTGAGTGGCCTCCAGCGTCTTCTTCATTTTTAATTCAGTGTCAT
>CAZHIO010000038.1:0-7153 GCA_964532615.1 uncultured Planctomycetia bacterium | reverse complement strand
TGATGTGCTACCATTACACCACCGGGCAATTTAGTTCATAGTTCGTAGTTAATAGTTCATAGTCGTGGCATGCAATAAAAGCTAATAACTCCCGGCGATGAAATATCTGCTATCCTCTGAATTGTCTGGCCCGTCGACTATCAACTCTCAACTATGAACTATCAGCTAACTACAGTTCTATATCTTCGTCCTCTATGGCGATAGGCGTCTTTACCGCATCCCGGCTAATGGGCGCGGATACCGTATCTGACGAATGTGGCGAATGCGCCGAATGTGCCGGCGAAGAAGGCGCCTTCTTATCTTTATCGTACGCCTCCAGAACCTTCTTCTGTATATAATCCCTGCATTCCGCGGTTATCGGATGCGCTATATCCTTATGCTCTGACTCTCTCACCATACCCTCGCCGCCGGATGCCGGCGCTTTATGCTCGGTCATAGGAAGGGTGGCGCCGCAATTATTGCAGTACTTCGATCTGACCACATTCCTGAAATTGCATTTTGGGCAGGGCTCTTTTACTTTTCTCGAAGGCATCGCTACAAATAATCCTTTGGTGCCCTCTATAACTTTAACGTTTCTCACGACGAACATGTTATCGAACGTCAGTGTCGCATAGGCTTTTAGCTTCTTATCCTGGCCCTCTTTCATAAAAATCTTTACTTCGGTGATCTCCATCGCATGCTCCTCGAATTTGTGCGCAATTATTACGTATAACTATCTTTCAGTTTCAACGATGAATACCTGCCAAAGCTTTCTCGAACGCTTCGGCACGCTCTTAAAAAGCTTACCTTTAGCCTTCATCGCCTCCCTTCTTGTCCTGCATAGACAAAACACGCTTGGCCCGCTCCCTGAAACCATAGCTCTCCTACACAGTGAAGAGGCCAAGCATTCTATGACTTTGCCTATTATCGGTCTTTTATTGACCGCTGCAGCTTCCAGATCATTATGGATCATCCCTTCGAAGTCACTAAAACTCTCAGGGAGTGTAATCTTATCATCGCCTCGCGGCGTTGTCAAGCCTAAATCAAGCGAGCCGTAAACGTCCTTTGTAGCCAATTTAAAACCCGGATATACGAGAATATGGTGTAATTTTGCCTTTAAAGCGAGCTTTTCGAGCCTATCTCCTATACCTCTGCCTATGGCAAAAGGCGTGTCATATATAAAAAACGGCACATCCGCGCCGATTTTAGAGCCGATACGCATTAATTTGTCTTTGCCGATCTTTAATCCGAGTAACTTATCTATCCCTATCAGTACTGCGGCGGCATCAGAGCTGCCTCCGCCAAGCCCGGCAGCTACAGGTATCCTCTTCTTTATCTCTATTCTGACGCCGGTATCCGCATTAGCGGTCCTCAATATAAGCTCGGCCGCCTTATATGCGATATTATCCCGCGACCTCTTAGTGACCGGCGGGTCACAGGCGATAACTATTCCTTTAGGTATCTTGGATATTTTAATTTTATCGGATAGCGAGATGCGCTCAAAGACGGTGAAGAGATTATGGTAGGAGTCCTTACGCTTATTCAATACTTTAAGTACCAGATTTACTTTAGCCGGAGCCTTTAATTCAATGGAGTTCATAGCGCTTCATCATCTCAATAGTTGCAATCTACCCCTTCTTCATCTTGAGCGCTTCTTTAGCGGCGGTAACGATATTCTTCGACCTCAATCCGAAATAGTCGAATAGCTTATCCGGATCCCCCGAAACGCCGAATCTGTCCTGTACACCAACCATCTTTATAGGCACAGGACAACTTTGTACGACAACTTCCGCTACAGCCGAGCCGAGTCCGCCAAGTACCGTATGCTCCTCTGCCGTGACTATCGCCCCGGTCTCCGATGCAGCTCTTATAATGGCGTCTTTGTCTATCGGCTTAGGCGTATGGAGATTCACAAGGCGTGCGCTTATCCCCTCTTTCTCCAACTCATCGCATGCGAGCATAGATTCGTATACCATCTGGCCGCAGGCGAATATCGTTATATCGCCGCCTTGCCGCAGCACGTCGGCCTTGCCGATCTTAAACTTATCTTCCTCTTTCGTAATAATGGGCACGGGAGCGCGTCCGAATCTCAGGTATACCGGAGCGTCTATCTTTGCGGCTTCTATCGTCGCCTTTTCGGCTTCAAGGGCATCGCACGGCTCTATCACCGTCATATTAGGCAGTATTCTCATCAGCGCTATCTCCTCCAGCGCCTGATGCGTAGCTCCGTCCGGCCCTACGGATATACCGGCATGCGTTCCTACGATCTTCACGTTAAGTTTCATATAGGCGATGGATATCCTTATCTGATCCCACGCTCTTCCTGAAGCGAATACGCCGAACGTGCACGCGAAAGGTATCTTTCCGGTCAATGCCAATCCTGCGGCGGTACATATCATATCCTGTTCGGCTACGCCCATACCAAAGAATCTATCCGGAAATTCTTTCTGAAACCAGGCCGCCCGGGTAGACTCGGTAAGATCCGCGGATAATACCACAACATTCTTATTATCCTTGCCCAGCCTCAACAATCCCCTGCCAAACCCGTCCCTGGTAGGAGCCATCTTCATTTTAGAATCACTCATTTTTAATTCACTATCTCCTCGAATTTAACTCTCTTTGCCCTGTACTTTTCAATAGCGTCCTTGGATATCTTTATATCTCTTCCGTCCGCCTGATTAATTAACTCAATATGATCGAAATCGCCGAATGCGTACCCATGCATCACCTCGCCGGCGACTTTTATAATAGCGCTGATAGCTCCGTCATAACGTCTCTCGGGCGGGAGAGCTCCGGGAGTTCTGGGCTCCGCAAAAAACTCTATCTTGAAATACGGTTTATCCGGACCGCGATAATAATCCCCTTTCACCGTTCTTATGGAGAAGGCCTCCGATAATTCTTTATCCTCCCTAAATTCCATCTTTATGCGTCCGACTATCTGTTCGATCATGAATTCCGGAAGCGTTATATCTTTTATGTAAAAACGGCCGTTCCAGTAACCGATGTCGCCCAATCCGGTCGGCTCGGAACGGAAGAAGTCGTTCATAACCTGGTCCTGCCACTTCGTATCGAGGCTCATCCTCTGAAAGACTTCTTTTATCGACCGCTCTTTCTGTGACTGAGGATTGAGCCTCATATCTACGATCATTCTCTTACCGAACTCACCCCTCGAAATATCCCCGAGAAAGACCCTCTTCACGTCATTCACATATTTTATTATTATAACCTGTATCTCAGGGATGCGCGTATCATGAGCTATTACGCAATAGAAATCATATGCGGCGTCCGTGGATAGGACTACGCGCGTAACGCTCATTATCACATCGTTGAGTTTTTCGGTAGCCGTCGGAGTAAGCGCGAATGTAAAATCCATAAGGTCTTCGAGCGGCATATATATGGCTACCGTCTTCCCGACGGTCCTGACCTTCACATCGACCTTATATTCGTTCTTACAGAGCCTGATTATCGATTCTTTGAGCTTCTCCTTAGGATAGGTGGGTCCGCACCCTGACAGAGCGCCGGCCGTTATCATTGTGACAAGCAAAAATCCGGTTATCCGCGCTCTCATACGTTTTTAGAAAGGCCGAATTTACCGTACTCTTTAAATATCATATCTATCTCGTCGTAATCGAGCTCCTCTTTCTCCAGTAATTCTTTCGCGAACCGGTCGAGGATCACGCGTTCCTTCGACAGCAGCTCTTCGACGCCTTTTAAGCACTGCTGGAATATCTTACCGGTCTCCTCGTTCAGCTCCTCTTTAAGTTTTTCGGATATCTGCGACTCGGGTATTATGGTATAGTCGCCTAACAGGCCCTTGTCACCCATTCCGTATTTCCACACCATGTTATGAGCTACCGCCATAGCGTTCTGGAAGTCTGCGGCTACTCCGTCTCCCGTCGTACCATATCTAATCTTCTCGGCTACGTATCCCGACAACGAGACCATGATATCGGCTATCTTCTTTTCTTTAGAATTAGTGTGCAATTCGGCGCGCGGCTGACCATAGACTACTCCCAGCGTTCCCCGCCTCGGTATTATAGACGCCTTAAAGACATCATTCGTAGGATGCAGCATGTACATGACCACAAGATGACCGGCTTCATGATACGCCGTAGTCTCTTTCTCTTTCGGCGTTATGCTCAATTTATGCTTCAGCCCAAGATCTACTCTCTCCATAGCTTCTGAAATATCGTCCAGCGTTATGCTGTCGCGTTTTTCCCGCGTAGCGATCAGGGCCGCCTCTCTGACTATATTCTCGATATCAGCCGGCGTCTTATACACAGCCTTTCTCGCGAGGCGGCCTATATCCACTTTTGCGTCGCACTGTATCTTTCCTATGTAATATTTAAACAGCTTCTCCCTGTCTTCCATCGAAGGAAGATCTATATAGAGCTTCCTGTCGAATCTTCCCGGACGCATAAGGGCTTTATCGAGATTATCTTCGGGAGAGTTTGTCGCGCCTATGACTATTATATTCTGTTCGGGATTCACTTCACCGGACTTGCTCTCTCTCTCCTGAAGTCCGTCCATCTCGGCCAATAGCTGGTTCTGCGTAGAGTTGGTCTCTTCGGTACCTCCGAAAGCGGAAAATACCCTCTTTCTCGCTATAGCATCGAGCTCGTCTATAAATATGATACAGCCTCCGTTGGCGTAAGCAAGCTGCCGCGCTTTCTTAAATAGCTCTCTTACTCTGGAGGCTCCGACTCCGACGAAGACCTCGACGAACTCGCTCCCGGACATAGCTAAAAACGGAAGCCCTGTCTCGGTCGCTACGGCCTTCGCCAGATATGTCTTGCCGCAACCCGGGGGCCCGAGCATAAGGATTCCCCGCAGGATCTTACCGCCGATCTTCTTTACGCGGACGCGATCTTTTATAAGCTCTACGACTTCTCTCGCCTCGGCCTTGACGTTGTCCATCCCTATAACGTCCGACCATTTAACATTGACTAATTCGCCTTTGATGCTGGCCTTCTTGCCGCTCTTCGAAAACCCTCTTCCGAGTACCGTCGAATAAAAATAGACGAAGATAGCCGCGTTGACGGCCACCAGGAGTATCTGCATAGGAAGCTGCGCCAGGGTGAGCTTCATGTAGAAAGACTCTAGTGACATCATTCCCCATATGGCGAGCCTGACTAACGCATACACGATGACTATTATCATGTACTTTGTCCAGTTGAATTTAAATAACATTCTGATCTTGCGGGAGAATAATAAACCGGCTCCGACCGTCAACATAAGGATCAGATATATCAGAAGCTCTATCGTAACAAATACATTCATCTAAAACCTCCTAAAGTAATCTTCGATCTTTTATAATTGTTTCAGAGCCTCGTCCAGCTCCATGATCGCTCTCTCATACTCTTCTTTTTTCGGAGCTATACCATGCCATTCCGCTTTGTTCTCTACAAAAGATACGCCCTTGCCTTTTACCGTATGCGCTATTATGACCGTGGGCTTATCTTTTACTCTTTCCGCCCGATCAAAGGCTTCGATAAGGTCTTTTATATCGTGACCGTTCACCTCTACCGCATTCCATCCGAAATCCTGCCACTTATGCTTATACGTTCCCGGGTCTTTCACCTCACAGCAGAAACCGTCTATCTGCAGTTTGTTACAGTCTATTATCCCGCAGACGTTATCCAGCTTGTAGTGAGACGCCGTCATGGCCGCTTCCCATATCTGCCCTTCATTCGTCTCTCCGTCGCCCATGAGGCAGTAAACTCTGGAACTGATGCCGTCCATTCTTAATGCGAGCGCTATACCGTCGGCTATCGATAATCCCTGGCCGAGAGAACCGCTCGATATCTCTATTCCGGCCAGGCCCATCTGCGGATGCCCCTGCAGCGGACTGCCGAGTTTCCGCAGAGTCCACAGAAGGTCTTTAGGAAAATAGCCTCTATCTGCCAGCACGGCGTATAATGCCGGGCAGGCGTGCCCTTTTGAAAGCAAGAACCTGTCACGCTCTTTCCATTTAGGATTTGATGGGTCGTTCTTAAGTTTATGATAGTAAAGAGCGACGAGTATCTCTACGGCCGAAAGGCTGCCGCCCGTATGTCCGGAGCCGGCCATCATCAACATCTTCAATATATCTTTACGTATATCAACCGCTTTCTTCTGCAGTTCGGCAATATCGGGTTGCTTCATTCTTCCTCTTTCGATTAATAGATTTTTACTATTTTTTAAGCTTCTCTTTTACCCTCTCCTGATCCGGATCGAACTCGAGGGATTTCTTCCACTCTTCCCGGGCCTTATCTTTCAGGCCTTTCTTGAAATAGATATCTCCAAGATGGTCCCTTATTTCCGGATCGTCGGGATCCATATCGCGCGCTTTGGCGATCTTCGCCAGCGCTTCATCCGTCATACCTTTCTTGAACTGCACCCATCCGAGGGAATCGAGAAACGCTCCGTTGTCCGGAGCGAGCGAAACCGCTTTATTTGTCAATTCTAAAGCCTGATCGAGCTGGAGACCGTCATTGGCAAGGATATACCCCAGGTAGTTATAGGCCTCCGCGAAATCCGGACCGAGCTTTATGGCTTCGCGAAAATTCTTTACGGCGAGAGGCCTCTTCTTCATATCCTCGTAATACACCCCAAGGTAAAAATAGACCCTTGGATCCTTGGGATCCGCCTTAAGAGCTTTATTATAAAATTCCAGCGCTCTGATCTTATCATCGATAAGCGTGAAAGAGTATCCTAAGGCCAGTAAAAAATCGACATCATTCGACCCGAGCTTTCCGGCGCTCTCTAAGATCGCCGCGGCTTCTTCGGGCTTCTTTTCGATGATATATAAATTCGCTAATTCTATATATAAATTGCCGAAGAAACTGGGTACCCATACCGAATCCGGGGCCAGACGCGTCATCTGCCGGTATTCTTCCCGCGCGTCCTCCAGCCTATTTAAGGACGTATATATAAGCGCCGCGATAAAATGCGGTTTTACATCAGCAGGATCGAGGTTCTTTGCGATCTTTAACTCTTCGAACGCCCTGTCGGTATTTTTTAAAACGAAGCAATCGGCCGCCAACCGCGTATGAACGCAACTCACGCCGGGATCCAGCGCTATGACAGCCTCGTACTCTTTTATAGCCTCTTTCGTCTTCTGATCGTTATCGTAAATAATGCCCATCGTATAATGGGCAATCGATCTTGCGAACGGCGTCGAAGACTTTTTCGC
>CAZHIO010000037.1:0-7200 GCA_964532615.1 uncultured Planctomycetia bacterium | reverse complement strand
TAATTCTTGTTTTCTATTTTGGTATTGGGGCCTTTTGCTTTTACGAAATGTATCTTTTGTTTTTAAAAAAATACCTAAGAATACGCTTCGCAAATACATTGAGCTGATCTTCAAGATAACTAAGACCTCGGCAGAAATAAAAAAACTTCTGAGTTTCGAGTGCAATGAGCATCTCCACGGATTCGTATGTCCCATAGCGCAAGGGGATAAGATATACGGTTATATCGGGGCCTGCTACTCCAGAAAAGATATCTCTCCCGACGTTCTTCAGATATTCCCGGCTTTTGCCGATACGATCGTAAAAGAAGTCCAAAAAGAGATAGAGCTATCGCGCCTCTATGAGACTCTCAGGCCAAGGGCCATAGCGCTATCCACCGTGCATACGGTCCACCGCCTGATCAGCTCCACGCTTGACCTTGGAGAGCTGCTGCCGCGGATCGCGAGATTATCGATGCAGATAATGAGATCCCAACGCTGTTCGATAAAACTGGTAGACTCCAAGAGGAAGCTTCTCTTGCCTAAGGTCACGGTCGATCTACGGTCAAAGACTATAAGACTTAAGAAGGTTAAGGTCGGAATGTGGGCTCCCGGCAAAGCTTTTAAATACGGCAGGCCGGTAAGGAGCCGCGAATATTTAGCAACTCCTTTAATAGATGAAGATGTCATAGGGGTAATAACCTTATATGACAAGATCGATAAGAAGCCGTTCAGTGCGTTCGACCAGGAGATCATGTCGACTCTGGGCGAACAGGCTGTTATAGCGATAAAGAACGCCCAGCTATACAAAGAACAAGAGAAGCTTACCATGGGAGCGATAAAAGCGCTTGCTAAAGTTCTGGATACCAGGGCTCCGGGCACTTATGTTCCGAGAGTGTCCTTCATTAAACTTGCACAGCAGATCGGTCAGGACCTCAGGATGGATACGGATTCCCTGAGAAGCCTCGAATTCGCCTCAATTCTTCATGACGCCGGAGAAGTCTTCGTGCCGAAAGCCGTGCTGGCCAAGCCTTCGAAACTCACCGGAGAAGAATACGAGATGGTGAAGGAGCATCCCGCCGCTGGAGTGGAGATAATAAAACATATGAAGGCGCTGAAATCGGCCACCCCGATAATTTTATACCATCACGAGAACTATGACGGCTCCGGATACCCTAAGGGCCTTAAGAAGGACCAGATACCGGTTGGTGCAAGAATAATGGCTGTCGTCAGCGCGTTCGAATCGATAATAACCAAGAGGCCCTACCGCGCGGCCAAATCCATAGATGAGGCTATTGACGAGATTTCGAAGAACGCCGGAACGCAGTTCGATCCGAGCATTGTCGAATCATTTCTTAGGGTAATTAAAAAGAGGGACGTCAGGAGCTCTATCGAGAAAGAGCTTCATGAATCAAACTGATTGGATTGCAGCGGTAAAGAAATCTTTGTGAAAGGCATATGAAGATGGACCTGTCTAAAATAATTAATTCCGGAGTAAAATTAAAGATAGTGAAGTTCTTTCATGAGAACCAGGCATCCATAGATACTCCCCGCGGTATTGCAACTTGGGTGGGTGAGAACAGGGCTAAAGTCAAAAAAGCGCTTGAGGAGCTGATCGAGTCCGATATTCTTGTCGCACACCGCGCCACATCCACCACAGGGTACAGCTACACTCGAGATACAAAGAAGATCTCAAAAATAGATAAGCTGCTAAAGGACAGATCCGCGTAGATTTCCATCAGTAAATGACCCCGCTCTACGATAGCCGGATAATCTTTTGCCACAAACGCAATTTTAATAAAAATACGGAGGTTATAGTGAGGCTCGCCGAAAGACCTGTTATATTAATAGCCGCCATAGCGATATTGATCATGATATTTTCAGTCCTGCTTTACGGAAATATTGTGGTATCGCTATTCGCGCGATGCAACGATCTGGATATATCGTATAAGCGACTAAATACGATAAGCATAAACGAATTTTTATTCAAAGATCTGAAGGCCGTTGAGCGTAAGCACGGGATGGGCTTTTCGTCAGCGGATGCGCGCATAAAGCTTGTATTCAGCAAATCATCTCCGCTTAACCCGACAGCTGACCTTAAATTAAGCGATGTCCGGCTGATGAAGAGAGGCCGGGAGAGGGAAGCTTCGTACAGCAATATAGACGGTCTGGTCTCGGCGCCTTTCAGCGGGCTTCTTAAATATAATACCGTATCGGGAAAGATAGCCTCCGTTAAGGACGGGATAATCGTCAGGGATTTTCTTGCTTCAGGCGATGATATAAAATTTTCATTCGACGGCATTCTTACCGGAGAGAGCAATATAAACGCGGATATATCGATATATTTCGCCAAGAGCCTCCTTGGTAAGATACCCCCCGAGATTACCAACATGGTGCTGAAGGAGAGCGACGGCCAATGGAAGTGTTTTTCGGTAAAGCTTGAGGGCGATCTTGCCAAACCCGCAATCAGGGTAACCGGCAAAATGTTCAGGCTCAACATAGGCGTAAAGTAACGGCCATGAATTGCTTTTTATAAAACTATATGTTATAATACGCCAAAAAGTTACGGGGATTATGGAAGAAGAGAAGTATCAAAAAGAACTTTTTGAATATGAGCCGCAAAAGAAGTCGTTTTCGCGCCTTACCGACATGCTGCCGAAAGCGGATTTTGAAGGGAAGGTCACGCTCACCATCAGCCTCGAAAAGATGGTATTCATATCTATAGGCGTGATTATGGCGATGGTGATAGTTTACGCGTTGGGGGTAGAGAGCGGACGATCGACTCTCAAGTCTCCGCAAGCGCAGATGCCAAAGCCTGTCCGGACGGTCATAATACCGATGTCTCCGCAGAACCGCATTTCGGTTATGCCGGATAAGAATATACTGAATACCGCGCCGGTCGCGTCTCTTTCTAAACCAGCGGCTCCCGTAAAGCAACTGAACCAGAATCAGCCAAAGCCTGTGGCGGCAGCGCAATCACCGATGCCGTTCACTATAATAGCGTGCACACTCACAAAGCTCGAAAACGCGCAAGCCGCGGGATCCCTGCTGGCTAAGCGGGGCTTCACCGTCTCCGTATCTTACAGCGCCCCGTACTACCGCGTGTGCATAGGCGCTTACGCGAATAAAAACTCGCCTGAAGCGCAGAGGGACCTGCTTAAAGTCAGACGCATCTACAAGGATGCGTTTATTAAATTGAAGTAATGCTCTTCGGCGGGCTTATAGATATCTGTAAGCCCGCCAATATGCAGAATCATAAAAAGGAGGATTCATGTCGCAGCATCCAAGTTTGCGCTCATCGGATAAGGACAAAGCGCAGAGATCGGTATTGAAAAGATTCGAGAGGATCAAGATCCTTAAGGACAAAGAATCGTGGACCGAAAAAGACTCTGTCTATAAACTGCCTAAGTTAAAGATTACGAAGTTCAAAGTCAAGAAGGAGAAAGCGGCCGCTGAGACGACTCCCGTAGAGGGCGCTGTTCCGGCTCCAGCCGCTCAGGCAGCAGCACCGGCCGCAAAGGGCGGCGCTAAGCCGGCTGCCGGCGGAGACGCTAAGAAAGCGGCAAAATAACCGACTAAGTATGCCGACAAAAAAGATAAGGGTACCGCTGGGTGGTCGCTCGTACGATATATTTATAAGTCGTGATCTTATCGATAATTGCGGACGCATAGTACGTTCTCTCGACATAGGACGTGACGCCTTCGTGATAACGAATCGCCGCGTGGCGGCTATCTATCAAAAACGGATAGAGAAGACCCTTAAGCGAAACGGCATCACGTCCCGTTTTGAGCTTATCGCGGATTCAGAAAAAGCCAAATCTTTACAGTCCGCGGGAAATGTCCTGAACAGATTGAGCCGTTACGACGTCAATAAGCGTATCTTCATTATCGCTTTAGGCGGAGGAGTAGTCGGCGATCTTGCCGGATTCGTCGCATCCGTCTATAAGCGCGGCGTCCCATACATTCATATACCGACTACGCTCTTAGCGCAGATAGATTCCTCTATAGGCGGAAAAGTTGCCGTGGATCTATTAGCGGGAAAGAACCTTGTCGGTTCTTTCTACCAGCCAAAAGCCGTCTTTATAGACGTCAAATCATTAAGGACTCTTTCGCAGAGACAGATACGAAACGGTATTTCGGAGATCATAAAGTACGGCATTGTAAAAGACCCTTCCTTGTTTGCATATCTCGAACAAAATTATAATAGAATATTTACTCTCGATATGAGAGCTTTGGAGCACATTGTGGCAAAGTCGGTAAAGATAAAGTCCGAGATCGTCTCGAAAGATGAATTTGATAAAAAAGGCATACGAGCTATTCTGAATTACGGCCATACCATAGGTCACGCGATAGAAGCTGCCGGCGAATATTCGGCCAGCTATAATCACGGAGAGGCCATAGCCCTGGGTATGCTTGCGGCATCCGGGATCGCGTCCGATCTCAACATTATAAGCAAGACGGCCGCAATCAGGATAAAAAGACTTATCAGCAACGTCGGGTTGCCGATATCCGTTAAAGGCGTTGCGATTTCAAAAATATATGCGGCTCATCTGCATGATAAGAAATTCACAAACGGACGGAACCGTTTTATTCTTGCCTCAAAGATCGGGAAGGTCAGATTGGCCGATGGCGTCGCTGATTCCGTAGTGCGCAACGCGTTAAAAGAATTGTATCACCGTTAATATCAACCGATTTCGGAGGGTCTTATAATGAAGCATACCTTAAGAGAATTCAGACAAGATGACGCGCTAAGCGTAAAAAAGCTGATACTGGGCATATTAGCCGCCGAATATCCTTTCGATAAGTCCGCTTACTCCGACAGCGATCTGGAGAAGATATCGCAGACGTATGGAGGAGAAGGAGACGCCTTCTTCGTAATAGACGATAACGGAGATATAGCCGGGACGGCGGGCATAAAGATGGAGACCGGCGAGGGCGCGCTGCTGCGCAGATTATTCGTGGATGTAAAGAAACGCCATCGCGGTTACGGGACAGAGCTTATAGAAAAAGCTATCAGCTTCTGCCGGGATAAAGGCTATAAACAGATATGCTTCAGATGTACGGACAGGATGTCCGACGCAATGAAGCTATGCCTAAAAAAAGGTTTTAAAGAGACCGATTCCTTGT
Source organism: uncultured Planctomycetia bacterium (assembly GCA_964532615.1). Lineage (GTDB taxonomy): Bacteria > Omnitrophota > Gorgyraeia > 2-01-FULL-45-10 > 2-01-FULL-45-10 > CAIMPC01. Next base: position 2,097 of record CAZHIO010000037.1, on the reverse strand, counting down.
CTATAAGCGGTTTTAATATACATAAGCTCGAGCTTGACCTGTAGATGCGGAATTTATGATAACACACGATACGGAGATAAGGGTCAGGTATCAGGAAACCGATAATATGGGAGTCGTCTACTACGCGAATTATTTTATATGGTTCGAAGTGGCCAGGACTGAATATCTGCGGTCATTAGGCGTTTCTTATAAAAGGCTTGAAGAAAAAGGCATATTCCTGATGGTAGCCAGCGCTACTTGCCGGTATAAAGCCCCAGCCAGATATGACGACTTGGTTAGTATTAAGACCTGGGTGCCGGGGATGAGTAACTCGAGTCTACGATTTGAGCACAAATTAAGCATAGGAACAAAACTTATAGCTACCGGAGAGTCCGTCCACGTCTTTACTAACCGCATGGGAAGACCCGTCAGAGTGCCCGACGAAATAAGAGAACTCAAAAATAGCTAAGGCTCTACTTCAAGCTAAGAGTTATCTCGGTGTCTATAAACTCCAGCACGACGCTTTTCGGATTTATCTTTTTGACTTTCGCACCGCTTACAGAGTCGCCGGGCTCGACTATTCGATCGTTAACTATGGCTCTCGGTGACTCCTCCGTATACATAATTCCGCTTAAATACAACTCGGGCGCCTTAGAGGCCATAATAGCATTTACCGACAAGTCTGACCGGTCCGTTGTGAGCAAGCTCGCGTAACTGACTTCCTGAGCGGCGGATGGTAAGGGCATAGCTGTCTTCTTGTCACTATGGTTGCGGCTTGATAGGAAGTTAAACGATGCCGCCATAACTAACACTGACATAAAAGCCGCCATCGCAACGATTATAATAATAGAATTCCTTCGGCGGGGCCTTAAGGGCTTTGCCGCAGAGATCCCCGGCGCGGCCGAAATATGACTATCCCGCGATGCCTTGAGCTCAGGCGCAGCGACCCCTTGCTTTATATTTACTTGCGCTTTCTTTAACGCTTCCTGAATAATACTCATGCTACCAGATATTCTCCATCTCCTGAATGCTGCGCTTTACTATCGGCGCAGTTATGCGCCGGGTCTCCATAACATAAGCCGTCAACATCGATTTATCGCAAATGGTGTTGATGATTCTAGGTATACCTCCGGAAAAATCGTTTATGGCTTCGACCGCATCACTATCGAATGTTATGCTCCCATCGGATCCGGCTACCGCCAGCCGGTGATTTATGTATTCGTTCACCTCGTCTTTTTCGAGGGGCGTTATATGAAAGCGCACCGATATGCGCTGTCTTAACTGTCTCAGGCCGGGAGAAGCGAGCTTATTCTTCAGTTCGGGCTGCCCCACCAGCACGATCTGAAATAATTTATCCTTATCGGTCTCAAGATTTGAAAGCATCCTTATCTCTTCGAGCATGGATGGTTTTAAATTTTGGGCTTCATCTATTATAAGGACTACGTTATTCCCGCGGGTGAGCTCTTCGATAAGAAAAGAGTTCAGTTGTTTAAGCAGCGACACCTTGTTGCGCCGCAGCACCGTTATACCGTAATCTTCGAGTATCGCCTGCAGCATCTGAACCTCAGGGAGCGTCGAGTTAAATATGAAAGCGCTCTTCGTATTCTTATCGAGCTTGCTGAGGATCGCTCGGCATAAAGTAGTCTTGCCGGCTCCTATCTCACCGGTTATCTCCAAAAAACCTTTGCGTTCTTTTATGCCATACAGGAGATGCGCGAAAGCCTCTTTATGGACACGGCTTAAGAAGAGGAAGTTGGGGTCGCTCGTTATATTGAAAGGTTTCTCTTTTAATCCGAAAAATTCTCTATACATATACTCCTTGTGCAGGATTATACACCCGAATCCTCGAAGTTGTAAACAGAATATTTTTCGGCAAGAAGTGCTTGCTTTTCCGAGACCTGTTATGTATAATGTTTTTGCAGAAAATAAGATTAATGGAGCTTATCAAGGAGGAGCTTAAAACATATGTGGAATGGCATCAATAGGCGCAGATTTCCGCGAGCGAATTACAAATGCCTCATTACGATCAAAAAGAGGCTTACAGCTAAAACCATATCTACGCACACCGAAAATATAGGCGCTGGGGGCATATGCGTTTTACTGAAAGAAGATTTGGGC
>CAZHIO010000036.1:0-7206 GCA_964532615.1 uncultured Planctomycetia bacterium | reverse complement strand
CGACAGAAAATTGGCTGGCTAGGAGGCCGTCTCCGACGGCCGGATAGCCGAATCCCCACAGATATCTCAAGATATGTTAATGGCTCTTAATGGGATTTGCCCGTATTTAGTGGCATAATGGTCCCCGTACGGTCCCCGGAGTAATGATGGATAGAGCGGACTCAAATTAGATCGAAGGTTTGGCAACCTCAAAAAGGGTTGCTTTTTTGTTGTCAGTAGCATAAAAATGGCACAGATAGACAAAAGTAAAGAAGAACTCATTGAAGAGATAAATCTGCTGAATAAACGGATAGCCGCAGAACAGCAGACATCCTATTTAGGTACACCCTACCAAGCAGGGTGCTACGAAGTAGAACGTCTGTAAAGCGTAGGATGACACCAATTCACATGCAGGGTGACAAAGAAAGTGGTTAACGAAAACAAATGGTGATAAAGGCGTTATTAACTACAGCATCGGAGTTAATTAAATAATGCATGAGGTGATACTGGTAAAATGTCCCAACTGCGGCTACGAGGGTAGCCCAAAAACTTTTGCTCCAGGCAGCTTGCTCTTGGAAATTTTTCTTTGGATATTCTTTCTGGTTCCAGGGGTTATATATAGTATATGGCGTATGGAAGGCAAATACAGAGGTTGCCCACAATGCCAATTCAGGTATGTGATCCGCAAACAGGAAGAAGTTACTACTAAACATAGTGGGATATTTACTATACTTATGGTTATTATTACATTAGGTATTATTGCTTTAATTATTTTCTTCGCATTTTCAGTTACAGAGCCTCCTCCCGATAAACCAATTCTTAATAAGTTATTAAATTTAGAATAACCCGACTTTTCAAATAGGAGGACGTAGGGGAGGTTTAAACCTCCTCTACGTCGGGCGAGTTTCTTTGCGCTAAGCTATTACCCCCATGGGGACTTATTAGAAATATAATAGTTAGAAATTCTAACTTGACATACTTTCCTACTAATGGTATGCTTCTTATGGAGGTGAGAAAGATGACTATCACAAAGTTAAAAGCCAAAAATCAGCTGACTATCCCGAGCGCGGTAGTAAAACGGCTACATTTAAAGATTGATGAGTTATTTAGTGTGGAGATCGAAGATAATTATATAAGACTTACTCCTGTGAAGGTCGAGCCGCGTTATACCGCAGAAGAGCTTAAGGCGATCGACCAAATCGTAGCGAGTGAGAAGGGTAAGGCTAAGGTCGTAAAGCCGGGTAAGGAGCTATCTCATTATATCAAAAAGGTAACAAAGTGAAGAGGATTTTAATCCTGCCATCTTTTGAGCGCTCAGTTAAAAAACTGACTCGCCAAGATAAGGATAATCTTGCCGAAAGCTTAGAGGGCTTTAATTCATTTTTGCTATCGGGAGAGGCGCCTGCCGGATTCGGTTTTAAGAAGATCAACCACGATAAATACGAGTTTCGCGTTGATATAAAGTTGCGTGTGGTCGTCAAGGTGGAAGGTGAGGATTATTACCTGGTGTTAGCCGGAAACCATGACGAGGTAAAAAGGTATTTGCGCCATTACAGAGTGTAGTAGTAAAACGTCCCTTCAATCCCACTTTCCCACTTGACAACATTCCCACCATATGATATACTTTAAACAAACATGGAGGGCAGTATAATGAAAAACGTTAAATCCGCACGAAGGAAAGAACAAGCTTTTGAGGTCCGGGAAATGTTTATGCCCGTAGATACCCGGTCGCTTGACTCCAAGCACCGCATAACACTGGGGGGCAGGCTGCAAAAACTCCTGGTAAGTAAGATGAACATTGACTCCTATCAGGTATTCGTCGGCAAAGAAGGGGACATCTTGCTCCGGCCTGCTGTGTCGGTCCCCTCTAGCGAGGCGTGGGTGTATCGCAACCCGAAAGTTATCGGTAAGATCCGCCAAGGGTTAAAAGAGGCCGCTCTGGGCAATATAGAGAAGGCCGATGATCTGGAAAGCTTCTTAAGCGATCTATGAGTTTCTTTTTAAGTTTTACTCCCAGCGCAAAACAAGACCTAAAAGAGCTTAAAAAATCCGCCCATTTGGAGAAACGTTTCAAGGCGGTTTCTAAAACCTTAAAACTCCTTGCGGATAATCCACGGCATCCAGGCCTGCAAACACACCCGTATACTTCTTTATGCGGTCCAAACGGAGAGAAGGTCTTTGAGGCATATGCCGAGCAGAATACCCCCGCGGCGTACCGTATTTTCTTTTATTACGGAAAAACCCGGAGAGAAATAGTCGTCTTTGCAATTACCCCGCATCCCTAATACTCATTATCTGCCGAACAGAACCATCCGCCCACACCTCTATTTAATTGACGGTCATCCCTCTTTAAGATATCATCTCATTTATACCATTCATCCATAGGAGTAAGCATGCCCCGAACATTTATCAAGAATGCCCGGATAATTTTAAATAAGACCATATTAAAAAACGGCTCCATACTTATCGGTAATAGTAAGATAAACAAGGTAGGTAAATTTTCTCCACCCTCAGACGCTGATGTGGTGGATGCCAAGGGCTTATTTGTCGCCTCGGGCTTTATCGATACACATATTCACGGTGATCCTCGAAGAGTATTCCGCAATGAAATAAGATACGGCACAACCGCCATAGTATCCGCAATCTCCTGCGCCTCACAGAAAAAAATAAACAAATCCATAAACTCCATAGAGAGCTATATAAAATACGATTCGTTAGGGAAGTCCGTATTGGGCCTTCGGTTTGAAGGGCCCTTTATCAGCAAGGCGCGCGCCGGAGCCCAGGATAAGAAGTTTATCCATCCGCCTTCGGTTAGCGGCCTGAAAAGAACGATAAAAAGGTGCGGCGGGTTACTGAAAATTATGACAATAGCTCCGGAAATAAAAGGAGCTGCCCGAATTATAAGAGAATTAAAGAATAGCGGAGTAATAGCTTCGATAGGGCACACGGATGCCGATTACCGCACCTCCGCTAAAGCCGCGGATGCGGGTGCGACGCATGCCACTCACCTGTTTAACGGAATGCGGCGTACCAGAGACGAGGATGCCGGTGCTGCTATGGCATGTTTAAACGATAAGCGCGTTAGGGTGGAGATCATATTTGATATGATACACGTTAAATCGGATCTATTACGCCTTGCGCTCACCAGGAAGAGTAAAAAGAGTATAATATTAATAACGGATTCTGTAAGGGCCGAAACTGGCATCGATAGAATCGACGGAGGGGTATACAGACTAAAGAACGGCACAATCGCCGGATCCGGCCTTACGATGATCGGAGCCGTTAAGAATGTGGTAACGTGTTGCGGTGTAAGCATAATAGATGCCGTAAAATTTGCCGCTGAAAATCCTGCCCGCCTGTTAGGCGTTTATAAGCATAAAGGATCGATAGCGAGGGCGAAAGACGCCGATATTGTAATATTTGATAAAAATTTTGATGTTAAAATGACGATCGTGCGTGGTAAGATAATGTATCGAAAGAGAGGTTTTTGATATTATGTGCGGTATAGTCGGATATATAGGAAATAAAGAAGCCCAAGGCGTTATCCTTAAGGGTTTAAGCCGTCTCGAATATAGAGGATATGATTCTTCCGGTTTGGCCATCATTGATCATAAGTCAATAACGATCGTAAAGAAGCAGGGTAAACTGAAAGTGCTCGCTGCGGAGCTTTCGGAGAACCCGATCGCCGGTAACGTAGGCATAGGGCATACGAGATGGGCCACGCACGGCGTTCCGAGCGACGATAACGCTCATCCTCACCGCGATTGTTCCGGGAAGATAGCGGTTGTGCATAATGGTATAATCGAGAACTACCTGGAACTTAAGACCGAGCTGAAGAAGAAAGGTCATAAATTTCTCTCACAGACTGACACGGAGGTAATACCCCACCTGATAGAGGAGTTTTATAAGGGAGATCTTGAAGATGCTCTGCGAAAGACGATCGGAATGCTGAAGGGGTCTTACGCGATCGCGGCTATCCATAAAGATGAGCCCCATAAAGTAGTAGGGGCAAGGTGTGACTCTCCTCTTATAGTGGGTATCGGAAAGGGAGAGAACTTTCTGGCGAGCGATGTGCCGGCGATAATTGATTATACGCACGATGTAATATATCTCGATAATCACGATATGGTATGCATAACCGAAGACTCTATTACGGTGAAGGACGCCTCTGGCCACATAGTTCACAGAAAACCATCAAAAATAAAGTGGGACATAAGCCAGGCGGAGAAGGGCGGCTATAAACACTTTATGCTGAAGGAGATCTTCGAACAGGGGGATATAGTAGAGAAGATCATAAACGAGAGGATAGTGAGCGGCAAAGTAGCTTTTGATGAGCTCGATATAAAAGACGCGGATCTCAAGAGGATTAAAAACATATCGATAGTGGCCTGCGGCACCGCTTATCACGCGGGTCTTGCCGGTAAATACATGATCGAAGAATATGTCAGGATCCCGTGTTCGGTTGATACATCAAGTGAATTCAGGTATCGCGATCCGGTTGTGGACGAAGACACTCTCGTTATCATAGTTTCACAGTCAGGTGAAACGGCGGATAGTCTGGCCGCCCTTAGAGAAGCAAAGAAGAGAGGGTGTAAAGTGCTCGGCATCTGCAATGTGCTGGGCAGTTCTATCGCGAGAGAATCTCACGGCGTTATATATACGCATGCCGGGCCGGAGATAGCGGTTGCCTCAACCAAAGCGTATACCGCCCAGCTATCGATATTTTATCTCATTACGCTCTATTTAGCGCGCATCAGAGAGACTATGCCGGTTTCCGGGCAAAAAGCGCTCATAAAGGAATTCGAAAGATGCGCATCTCTTATGAACGAGCTGCTCGGAGAATACAAGTCCAGCTACAACGTCCTTGCCGCATACGCGGCGGAGTTTAAGAAATATTATCATGCCAAACACAATAAATCGTACTTTTTATATCTGGCGAGGAACATCAATTATCCCAATGCCCTCGAAGGGGCGCTTAAATTAAAAGAGATATCGTATATCAGCGCCGAAGGCTATCCCGCAGGCGAGATGAAACACGGGCCCATAGCGCTTATCGACGAGAACCCGTGGGTAGTCTGCATCGCGACAAAGTCCAGGACTTATGACAAGATGTTATCGAACATACAGGAGATAAAGGCGCGCGGCGGCATTATGATAGCCGTCGTTACAGAGGGCGATAAAGAGATAATGCACCATAATGTGAATTACGCTATCGAGATACCGATGGTAGACGAGTTCTTTTCACCTCTTCTGGTAGTGATACCCCTGCAGCTTCTGGCATATTATGTCGCGCTGGAGTTCGGGCATGACATTGATCAGCCGAGAAATCTGGCTAAATCCGTAACGGTAGAGTAACTGACGATGCCGGGCACTCTATATATAGTCTCCACTCCGATAGGGAATCTGGCCGATATAACACTACGGGCTATAGAGACACTAAAAACGGTTGATCTGATAGCCGCCGAGGATACCCGCCACACCAAGATCCTTTTAGACCGTTACGGGATCACCGTGCACATGACCAGCTATTTCGAATATAATAAGATACAGAAGACCGAATACCTGCTGAAGGTTTTGCAGGAGGGAAAGTCAGTCGCGCTCGTGTCGGATGCGGGCACCCCAGGCATCTCGGACCCGGGATACAGAGTGATACGCGTATGTATCGATAATCGGATACCAGTGGTTCCGATCCCCGGGCCTTCGGGGATCCTTACGGCTCTCGTAGTTTCAGGAAAACCGACAGATAAGTTCACGTTCGAAGGATTCCTGTCAAATAAGCCGATCAAGAGGAAGAATCAACTGACAAAACTTAAAAGCGAAGAGAGGACTACGGTCCTTTACGAGTCGCCGCATAGAATAGCGAAGCTGCTGGCGGATATACTCGAGGTCTACGGTGACGTAGAGATAGTTGTAGCAAGAGAGCTGACGAAGAAGTTCGAGGAGCTGAGACGCGAGAAAGTTTCCGAAGCGCTCGCCCATTTTAAGAACGTGACGCCAAAAGGCGAGTTTATCGTTATAATCTGATGGCTATGAATAAAAGAGAGATAAGAGCATTATTCCTTACCAAATATTCCCGCGAAGGAGCCAGCACCAGATACAGGTTCCTGCAGTACTTTCCTATCCTTGAAGCCGAAGGGATCCGATGCGATTTCTCGCCGCTTACGGACGCGTCGTATCTAAAGAACCTCTATGCGATAAAAAGGGGAACGCTGGACGATTGCGCGAGGGCGCTATGCCGCAGGATTAAGGCGCTCTTGAGAGTTCACAAATACGATGTGGTTATAATCGAATATGAGATATTGCCATATTTTCCACCGGTCATCGAAATGATTCTCAAGGCCCTAAAGATACCTTATATAGTAAATTACGATGATGCGATATTTTACAGATATAGTCAGAGCTCCAACCCTTTTGTGAGAGGGTTGTTGGCCAATAAGATCGATGTAGTTATGCGTAACGCGAAGCTCGTGATCGCCGGTAATAAACATCTCTCCGACTATGCGGAGAAGGCCGGTTCTGCGCTGGTCGAGATGCTGCCCACGGTAGTGGATGTGGACAAATATCCTCTGAACCCGCCCAAGGACAACGCCGTATTTACGATCGGCTGGATAGGATCTCCCTCTACAGCGAAATATCTGAACGATATAGCTCCGGCTCTCGCAAGAGTATGCGAGGGCGGTAAGGGTAAGGTAATATTGATAGGCTCGGGTCCTGCCAGATTGCCGGGAGTGCCGGTCGAGCACAGAGTCTGGAGCGAGAATACGGAACTGCAGGACCTCAAGGCGTGCGATGCAGGGATAATGCCTCTTTACGACGGGTTATGGGAGAGCGGTAAGTGCGGGTTGAAGACGATCCAGTATATGGCGTGTTCCCTTCCTGTTGTTGTGTCTCCGGTGGGCGTGAATAATGAGATAGTCGAGAATGGAGTGACCGGAATACTCGCATCGAGTAATGATGAGTGGGTCCGCGCGCTCACCACATTAAGGGATGACAGGAGCCTTAGGTTAAGGCTCGGCGCGGCGGGGCGTAAAAGGGTCGAAGAGAAGTACTCTCTGAAAGCGGCCGCTCCCAGATTCGCCAGGATGATAATCGCCGCGGCGCGGTAACACTGCAATAAGCATCCGCCCCTATTTTAGCTATTGACCGGAAACAAAAGAGACCCTCAAGCTTCGAGAGTCTTTTTGTAGGTGATAGGCCTGATTGGCTTTCGCTATCGTTGGCATCCCC
>CAZHIO010000035.1:4345-7359 GCA_964532615.1 uncultured Planctomycetia bacterium | reverse complement strand
TTGCCCGGGTTTCATTAAGAGTGTCCTGCTCTGCCAATTGAGCTATGCGGGCGCTGTAATCTAACTCAGGCGCCCAGTCTCTGCGAAGCTCTCCTGTAATCTAAGCGCCTTAAGAGCGAAGCAGGATGGGCTACCACTTTATTATAAACTTAAAGAGCTAAATTATATCAAACCGATTCCATAAATGCAAGAATTACTCTCTGGGGCCACTCTCTGGGGCCATCCTAAAAGGGGACACCCTAATCACTATCGCTTGCAGGCTTAAGCAGCAGTAGCCCAGGCTTAAGCCTGGGATACTAATGGGCTGCTGAAACGGCTTCTTAGAGAGATCGGGCGACGGCTTCCCACGATTTGCGCTGTTCGACTGCGCTCTGCCAGTTGATCTTGCGGATCTTAAGGATACCTTTGAAGAGATCATTCAAGATGTCTTTCGGGTCCTGGCCGTCCGCCATAGCGGCAAGAAGATCGAGAAGCCCGCGGTAATTATTCTCGTCTTTCTTCGCTTCATCAGTCAGACGGTCATACTCTATTATCTCAAAACCAAGCCCAAATTGCGTTACCAGGTCCGGGTCCGAACCCTGCTCGATCTTCTGTATCTTTACCTGAGCACCAGGCTCGTCGACATTAATGCCGTTCGCTTTAAGATAGTCCTTTGCAAAATTGAAATAGGGGTGGAGATGCTCCGGTAATAGCAATAGCACCCGCGGGTCTTTATTCGCAGGGTCCTGCAGAGACGTCATCAACCTATCGATCACTTCTTTGAGATTATCCTGGTTGTCGACGCCTTCCTCCAGGATCGATTGGGCATAAATATTATAAGGATAGTTCTCAAGCTTATTCTTAATATCCTGAATCGGACTTCTCGCCTTGTTCGACTCTCCCGGGCCCGCGATCTGCACGACAATGTTCAGATGCTCTGCCTTCCCAATATCGCCGATCCCATTGACCATCACCGCAGTACGAAGAGCCATCTCTAAATCTGCGCGCTGTCCGAGGTATTTTTCTATCATTCTATCGACCGCATTAAGCGCTTGCCGCGCTCCGTACTTCTTTACTTTCTCGGTCATCTTACGAACTATAACTGAGCGGTCATCGGCAGTTTCCGGTTTGGCGAGCGAAGCGACATCGTCAAGCATAGAAGTTTTTACATCGGAGATCGGCTTCGCTACCGTGTCGGAACCCGGAGTTGCAACGTCCGGCGCGGCGGCATATTCAAGGGCGCCCGTCCTAACAGGCTTAGGCGCTGGGGTTTCTGATGATGGGATCGGTTTTTGTAAAGTTCTTCGTATTTCAGCGCGCACGCCCGCTTCAAATCTCCTGTTATCTTCCTCCATACCGGACAAATAGACCCAAATTACATCTCGATGGAGCGAGCGGTCTTCATTAAGAAGCGACTGTAACTGCTCTGCAGTAATATCTGGTCTGTTAAGCTGGGTGCGGATAAACGCCATATTTTGTAAGCTGGCAGAAGCAAGAATATGGGCGGCGCGCTCTATCGGATCGCGGCCGACTGAAGAGAGGCGGCGTAAAAGCTTCTTATCAGGCGGACTCCTCAAAAGTATAGCTCTCCATGCGGCCTCAAGCTCTTCATGCCTCACGGCCATATCGATATCAGTCAGACTCTCGTCAGTAAAGATATAGACGGTCCCTGTAACGGCATCTGTTATATTGTATGCGCCGGCTATGCCTCTGGTCCGCAGGAGTTCCTGAGTTGCACGGTCAAGTTCGGCGAAACCGATACGGCAAACCATTAAAGTTTCCACGCTGCCATCCGGCATCGGAACGTCTACCTGCGAGCTGATCTTTTGCAATCGCTTAGCCTCATCAAGCAGGCTCTGTTTCTCAGCGGCACTGAGTCCCTCATCAGCATCGATGATACTCTTGCGAGCGCCGGATGCCGGGGTCGAGTCAGAAATTGCGCGAACATTCGATTGCGGTTTATCCGTAACGGATGTAGGTAGTGCTGCAGGCGCTGGAGCTTCTTTTCCGCCGTTGGCACCCACTGTCTGCATACCTAACCATAAAAGGCCTAATGACGCCATACGCCTTACAAAGGTCAATAGAATGTCTCTGATATTGTATTCGTAGCTCTTCCCCGTGGGGGTTGGGGCAGGCACGACAAGTGGAATAGTCTTTGGCCTCACACTTTCATATTCAGGATACTGCTCCACCAGGCCGTCATATGTCGCCTTGATCGCCGCTTTTGCGCCTTCAATGCTACGGCTTATGACTATGCTGCCCAAGATAGACTTGGCCACAGATAACAGTAACCTGATCAGCTTTTTCGGATCGTTTATATCGCCGTATTTCTTCATAAATAGAATCCTGCCGCGCGTAGAGTGGTAGATCCTTTGCGCATTGAATCTTCCTCCGCCGAAGCCTTTTCCTATTGCATGGTCGATGCCCGCGCCGGGTACAAGGACGCTCTTCAACCCGTTATCCGCTGCCCTCATAAACCAGTCCGTATCTTCGTAATATATGAAGAATCGATCATCAAACATCCCGATCTTCTCGAATGCGCTCGCTTTTATCATTACCGCCGCGCTCGGAAAGAAGTCGACATATTTATATTTCTCATTGTCATATCGGGTGGTGTCATTCAAGTCAGGGAACTGCGCCCCGCTCGCCCAGACTTCTCCTTTAGATCCGGCCACGTATACCGTAGGGCCGAATGCCACTTCATCGGCGGAGGACCTGCTCGCCCTATCAACCAGCGTTTTAAGCGCATCCCTGTCCGAAACGATAGTATCGCTATCCATCAATAAGACGTAATCGCTCGCATTCTCTCTCGCCGCTCTTATCCCGAAATTTCTGGCGCTGCCTCCGGCGTTACGGTTAAGCCGCATAATGGTGGTCTTAATACCGCTCTTCTCGGCAGCGTAAGTAAGGCGCCTGAAATCGAGCCTGTTTGAGGCGTTGTCGACTATGACCAGGTCGAAATTAAAATTATCGTGGCTCATAGCGGCCAGGCTCTCCATGAGTTTCGCAGCATAAGGAGCGCTGTTGTAATTTAA
>CAZHIO010000035.1:0-4335 GCA_964532615.1 uncultured Planctomycetia bacterium | reverse complement strand
GACGACTATCGATACTCTTGGCAATCCCGCCGTTTCCGCTACCTCTTTATCACGGTTAAAATCGAGCGACTTAGCCACAGAGACCGGCTCTTCTTCAGCACGCGCCTCGTTTAAAGGCCGTTTTGTCGCGCCTTCGTTTCGCACTTCCGCTATCTTGAACAGGAATCCTTTTCTGTCGCGCGGGCTCACTTCTCTCGACCCTAACCATGCGGCAAGGACATCTGTGATCCAGATCGCCGCAATGAATGTATTCCATATTCCAAGGCTTACTCCCAACAATTGGCTCGTTCCCAACAGGACAAGCCCGGCGGCGGGAACATACCAGATATTGCGGAGTATTGATAATAGCGATGGCTTCATGAGCTCGGCTTCTTTGTCTTTCTGCGACTTCTGCCATCCTTTCTTACCCGTAATAACAGCGGCTGCTGAGCGGGCAATTATTATATTCTCCATTATGATTTGCGGTATATAGAAGAACGGGGATATTATTATTTCTACTACTCCGGCTGAAAATTTTAATCCGGCGTTCTTCAGCCTTAACCTGGCTCCGGGATAATCGCCTACGCGCATAGCCTTGAAATACTCGGCGAGATCTATCGCGGGGTCGAACAGCTTTGGAATAACCGCTACGATCTTAAATATCAGGATAAATAGAAATATCTGCAGCATGGGATATCTGAAATTCAAAAGATCCGGCGCATAACTGCCCGCCATTCTCCAGGCAAGCCACAATAGGAATATCGGAGCTACAACAGCGGTCTTGCTGGGAAAGTTCGCTATATAGAGCGGAATGAATCCGTGTTTCTTCTCTATGGGCCTGATCCATGGCTCTTTCGCCTTCGAACCCGTTATACGGTTATACGCACCTCTTAAAAAAGCGAATAACTGTTTGACGGGCTTGAGCATCCAGGCCGCGTTAAGCAGATCTCCGGGCGTCCAGCGCAACAACTGCTCTATCCTGGATAAATAGTTGCGGGTCGGGTTCTCTATGAACTTGACAAATGGTATATATGCCGGATTGAGATATATCCCCTCGATCGTATCGTGACTAAGAACGTTTATCTGCAGAGCTTCTATGGGTTTCTCCGGAGTGCCGATGATCGTATCTATATAAAAGTTATTATTAATCATCGCCTTTCCATACAAACCGCCTCTGCCAAATACCCTGAAAAACGCCTCCGGCAGCCCCCTACCCCATATATGGGCAAGGCTCTCTTTCCACTGCGACCATGTTTCGACGCCTTCCGATTTCACCGCAGGCTGTAATGCGCCGCGGTCAGGGTTTGCCGCGGCTATCTCCGTAAGAGTCCTAACCGATTCGGGCGGCACAATGTTATCCTGATCGCAGAGGACTGTATACCGGTAGCTCCTATCCTGCCCGGTACCATAAGTGGCGCCGGCATTCATCAACTCCTCCACATCCGAGCGACCGCGTCTCTCCAGATCGTTGACTATCTTTAAATAATCGTCGGGATAGACTCCTATATCATCTTCGACATTCTTTTCAGGGATGAACCCGAATGCACGCAGACCCGCTTCCCGCTTATCGTCGCCATATTTTTCGTCGATATATACATACGGTAATTCTATTCCCCGTGACGCAAGCACAAAAAGATCCTGATATTGGCCGGCTTTTTTCAATACCCTTGTTGTGCGATGCAGATATTTGAAGTTATTGGCGAATTTTTCCGCAAGGCCGTTGATAGCGTTTTCAAGCTCCCGGCCGGTCAATCCCTCGCGTTCCCATCTTGCGAATATCAAAGCCCATGACGCAATCCTGGGGTTTCCAGGCTCCAGAGCCGCCTTTCCGCCGTCACGGTACGCCAGCGCCTCTTTTATCAGTATCTGCCTTATCTTCTGCCTATAAATGTCCCGCATATCCATCTCTTCTTCTAATACACTAAGTTTTTTGGTGACGCTTACAAGGACGGCGGTGACATTAGCATTCGGATCGAGGTTATTCATATACGACGTGTACATATTCTTAAATGTTTCCTCAGAGCTCTCAGTCGACTCCGATAAAAGCATATAAGACAGTAATGTCTTACTGGCGTCAGGAATGCCATCGGACATGTTCATCCTGGCAAATTCTAACGGCCCTTTAGTCAGTTTAAAGTAGAACGAGAACGCCATTGCGGTCGCCGACTCCGCCGGATTGGAGAATATAACAAAAGTTATTATAGTGCTTATGACGCCCGCTACAAGGGATGAAGTAAGCCAATTTATAGTCAGCGCGGAGAGTAGAGTTATAAGAGTCGTCAAAGCGATATAGACCGAAAAGTAGATGTATACCATCTTACGGGACTGGTCTGCGGTGCCGGTAGGCTTGACCGATGCCGGCTTAGCGGCCTGGCCGGGCGCAGCCGTCACCGGCTTAGTCGCGATCTCCTCACCCGCCGGGAACGACTTTACGCCGGAGGCACTATCGGAGGTAGGCGTAACTTCGAATCTTGCAACAGGCGTTTCCAGGCCGGCCTCCCGCACCGCCGCATCGAGCGTTGGGCTTAGCTGACTCCAGGTGGCGAGTCCGGCGCTAAACACCGAGGGAAGCGCATCCTTTATCCTCATAGCTTTCCTGCCGGCCAGGATATTGAAATACGGACAGTCGTATCCGTCATCATTCCTGAAGTTAGGCATGATCGATATGTATGAAATACCTTTCTTCTTAAAGATCTCTGCAAGGTTCTCTGTGTGGAATCCGCCAGTCACGAGTATGACGGCGCCATTACCGCTGGGAGGTGATTTCATATTCTTCAAGAACGCATCATCGCGCTTTAGTGAGTACTCAAAGAAGCGCCCTATCTCTTTACGATATTTATCGAGGTTCTGTATGTTATCATCGAGCTGTACGGTTATATTATATTTAGAGGCGCTCTTATTTATGAATTCTATGAAGTTACGGACATCAAAAGACCTTTCATTATCCTTGTAGTACCTGTAGTCGTCTTTGGTCAATACGGTACCGAATACATTCTTTAATAAGCTCAGGTTCTTGGATAATATGCTCAGCTGCCTCTCATTATCATTAATGCATAGAGAATCACGCACTTTATCTTCTAAGGCATCCATCTCCTCCATCAACCTGGACTTGTCTATGGCATCGTACATGGAGATATATACTATGTACTTCCGGAGCTCTGAGAATTCAGATAGCGGGATGGACTTCTCTTTGGCTTTTGCAACAAGGTAGGAATAAAAGTCCTTTTGTGAGATATTCTCCGACTTGAATTGGACTGTTTTGATGACGAGCTCATCGATGGCGTTCTTCGAAAGACGCTTTTGAAGGTTATCGATGAGGGAGTCCCGTTCAATATTCGCCTTCTTAAAGTCTATCCCTGCCTCTTCTCCAAGAGTCTGACTCAGCAGATATATGTTTGTTAAAGTCTTTATGTCTATGGTCTTACTCTTAGCTATAGTTATTGTAGAGTTAAGATAGTCCTTTAAGTCGATGTTACCGGCCTTATATGCGCCGTAATTCATATCGAAGTTAAGAAGCCCTTCGGAATATATCTTTGCCTTTAGACTTGAGAGTATCTGGCTTAAGTCTTTTAAGTATCTGTCGACCTCTTCTTTATAGGTGAGGGAGCTTCTGTAGACTTTAAGGTTGTCTATATATAGATTAGTATCCTCTATGCCCCATAGATTTACCTTATCGGGGTTATTGATTGCGTAGTATTCGGCTCCGTTAACAAGCCCTTCTTTTACGAAGTGATCTGAAGCTCTTTCGCGCTTAGCCTTATCAGCTATATCCGTAAATATTGATATGTTGTAGCCCTTAGCGCCGCCTTCAAGGTTGATTGTGTCGATGCCATATTCTTTATTGAGGTACCCGATGATTTCGGATATTTTATGTTGGGCGGCATAGTTGCAGTGAGCGTCTTGGATATGAATGATCGTCTTACCCGGATTGTTAGCTTTATATTGATCTTTGATACGACCTAGATTCTCAGGCAGGGCAAACGTATCTACATGTAATTCCTTTAAAAACCCTGAGCCGCCGGATCTATCAGAACTACCGCCAGGAAGCCCTGAAGACGTTCCGACGGCCCAGGTTACATCAGATAATATCGTATTACATAAAAAAGCCACCAAGGTGACCAGACATACAAGCACCTTGAATGGCTTCTTACTTATCAGGATTCCATTAGATCTGGCGGTTATCATCTAATAGCTCCACACTAATAAAGGTTAAATATTACAGTTTTTTCATACAATATAAGTATATCATCATAATCTTAACTAGTATGGATAAATAACTATCTTTTTTATGCACTAACAATAAGCGCATACCGTTCTCTGGGGCCATCCTAAAAGCCATCTCTGGGGCCATCCTAA
>CAZHIO010000034.1:0-7437 GCA_964532615.1 uncultured Planctomycetia bacterium | reverse complement strand
AGCGCATAGTCTCCACAAAGCGCGGTTCCATAACCTCGGTTCAGGCTATATACGTCCCTGCGGACGACATAACGGATCCCGCCCCCGCAACCACATTTTCGCACTTAGACGCCATGATGGTGCTCTCGCGTCAGATATCGGAACTTGGCATATACCCTGCCGTTGATCCGCTCGACTCGACATCCAAGATATTAGAGCCGAGAACGGTGGGGGATGAACATTATAATACGGCTCTCGGAGTCCAGAAGGTGCTGCAAAGATATAAAGACCTTCGGGATATCATTGCAATATTGGGTATCGACGAACTTTCGGATACGGACAAGCTGCTCGTCTCCCGCGCAAGAAAGATACAGAAATTTCTTTCTCAGCCCTTTTTTGTCGCCGAGCCGTATACCGGCATTAAAGGTAAGTACGTTAAGCTCGCGGACACCATCAAGGGCTTCAGGATGATAATGGAAGGGAAGCTCGACGACCTTCCGGAGCAGGCGTTTTACATGGTTGGGGCGATCGAAGAAGCGATCGAAAAAGCTAAAGTACTGAAATCGGGAAACTGACGTATGGGCGCGCTATTCCATCTGAGAATCCTATCAAGTGAGAAAAATATCTTCGAGGGAGATATCGCTTCTCTTATAGCTCCGGGCGAATTAGGCTATCTCGGGATACTCGCCAATCATGCGCCGCTGGTCACATCTCTTGTACCGGGAAAGATCACCTTAAAAGACGCTGACGGAAAAGTGACGGTTCTTAATAACAGAAACGAAGGGTTTCTGGAGATAAATGGCAATAAAGCCACGATACTCATATGCCGGGAGGTGTCCTGATGGAGTACTCTAAAGGCAGTGTCGGCAGGATATTTCTCGTAAAGCTGTCGGATGGCGATGTGCTACTGGACGAATTAGATAGGCTTGCCAGAAAAGAGAAGATCAGAACCGCCACTATGGTATTTATAGGGGCTCTCAAAAAAGGCGATATCGTTACCGGCCCCAAGAAACCTGTAATACCCCCCGAACCGAACTGGGTAGGGTTTAAAGACGGCTGGGAGGTAATGGGTATAGGCACGATATATACGAACTCAAAAGGTCCGCAGATTCACATACACTCCTCTATGGGAAAGAAGCTTAAGACTTTGACGGGATGCGTCCGCAAGAAGTCCAAAGTCTTTCTGGTGCTCGAGACGATCATTTTTGAATTAAAAGGCGTCAGGGCGACCAAGGAGATCGACCTCAAGACCGGATTGAACCTGCTGAAGATATTGTAGATGAAATATAAATTGATCGTATTCGATATAGACGGTACGATAACCCGCCACATAAGCTCCTGGCGCTATATCCACGAACGACTCCGCATCTGGTCAAGCCGGGCATTCCACTATCAGGAGGATTTTTTCGCCGGCAGGATATCCTACAAAAAGTTCTGCGAACTTGACGCCTCCCACTGGAAGGGAATGCGCATATCCAGGATACGCTCGATATTCAATGATATGCAGTATTCGAAGAACGCCGTACGCGCTATAGCTAAATTAAAAAAACTCGGGTTTAAGCTGGCTGCCGTCTCCACAGGGTTACAATTCATGACCGACAGAGTAAGATCGGAGCTTAAATTTGATTACGCCATATCCAACCGCCTCTCATCCAGAAAAGGCGTGCTCACCGGGGGCGTCAAGGTGAACCTCGAGCACGGAGCAAAGCATACTGTCTTATCCGGAATTTATAGAAAATTCCGGGTAAAACCGCACGAAGTCATAAGCGTAGGCGATACGGAGGGCGACATACCACTGGCTAAGAATTCCGGATATTCCATAGCGTTTAACTGCACAAGCGATGAGCTTTCTAAGATATCGGATTACACATGCAGAACGAGGGACTTCGATGAGATATATAAAAAGATCGTAGCGATATCCAATGAATAATTTCTTACCTACCACTAAGAAAGAGATTGCGGAGAGAGGGTGGAGCTCACTCGATATTATAATCGTAACCGGCGACGCTTACGTCGACCATCCGTCATATGGCGCCGCGATCATAGGCCGGACCCTTGAAGCTGAGGGTTATAAAGTCGGAATACTGGCGCAGCCCATTCTTAATGATCCCGATTCTTTTAAGCGGCTCGGAAGACCGCGGCTTTTTTTCGGAGTGACCGCGGGCAACCTCGACTCAATGATCGCGAACTATACCGCGAATAAAAAAATACGCACTGATGATGAGTACTCGCCTGGCGGCAAGAGCGGAATGCGTCCGGATCGGGCCACCCTTATATACACCAACAGGATAAAGCAGGCGTTCGATGACGTGCCGGTAGTAATAGGGGGCATCGAGGCCGGCATGCGGCGCCTGGCGCATTACGATTATTGGTCCGATACCGTACGCAGATCGATACTTCTGGATTCTAAAGCGGATATGCTGGTTTACGGGATGGGAGAGAGACAGATAATAGAGATCGCCCGACGACTGAATTCGGGTGAGGCGATCAAGGCAATGAATGATATACGCGGTACCGTTGTCGTCAGAAATTCCGTAGAAGACTTTAAAGAAGCTATAGTTATCCCTTCCTTTGAAGAGGTTAAAAGCGATAAAAAAACTTTTAGCAAAGCTTTCGCTCTGGCATACGCGGAACAGGATCCTGTACAGGGCCGTACAGTGATCCAGCGCCATGCTCAGCGGTTCGTAATTCAGCTCCCGTGCGCTGAACCTTTATCAACGAAAGAGATAGACAGGATATATGAGCTGCCGTTCCTGAGAAAACCCCATATAAGTTACGTCGATAAGGCAAGTATACCGGGATTTAATACTGTAAGGTTTTCAATAATATCGCATCGCGGATGCCCGGGCCAGTGCAACTTCTGCTCATTATACACTCACCAGGGAAGAATAGTACAAAGCCGCAGCGGCGAATCCATCCTTAAAGAGATAACCGCGCTGGCGTCACAGCCCGATTTTAACGGTACCATAACGGACGTAGGCGGGCCTACCGTAAACTTATACGGGGCTTATTGCGAACTCTGGTCAAAAAAAGGCGCTTGCAAAGATCGCCGATGTCTCTCGCCTGAAAAATGTAAAAACTTAAAATTAGGCTATGAGAAGACGATAGAGATCTGGCGCCGCGCAAAATCCATACCTCGCATAAAGCATATATTCGCCGGAAGCGGCATACGTTACGATCTATTGAACTCCGAAGAATCGGGTGAGTACCTTAAAGAATTATGCGGCGAACATATAAGCGGGATATTAAAGGTCGCGCCCGAGCATAGCGAATCTAACGTACTGGATTTAATGGGGAAGCCTCATTTCGACGTTTACGATCGATTCTTTCATCGATTCGCTGATGTAAATAAGAAGCTGGGCAAAAAACAATTTTTAGTCAATTATTTTATAGCGGGCCATCCCGGCGCCACTTTAAATGACGCGATAAACTTAGCTCTTAAATTAAAAGAGATGCATATCAACCCCGAGCAGATACAGGATTATATACCGCTTCCCATGACCGTATCCGGGGCTATGTACCATACCGAGACCGATCCTTTCACGGGGAAGCCGGTATACGCGGCAAAGAACCCCAGAGACAGAAAACTGCAAAGGGCGTTGATGCAGTTCAAAAATATCGATAATAAACGATACGTCGTAGAAGCCCTCAGGCGCGCAGGTAAAATGGATCTAATGAAACAATTTTACGGGTGACCGATGCCGCAACTATTATTATCTGACGCTAAAGGAAATATAAGAACCGATCCGCGATTAGGCGCAACCGGCATGGAAGGCGCTCAGGTATCAAGGCTCAGCGCATCCTGCCTTATAAAACTGCCTCCCGGATCGAGATTATTCATGCTGCCGCGTCGATCAGCCATAGGATACGACTCTTATTCCGGCAAGTTCGTATCTAAAGATGGCGAACTTTCTGTTGCCGCATTTCTGCCAAGCGGATATACAGCGACTTACACTGCCGCGTATCGAGAGATCGGAAAACCGATACAGCTTCCGCTGTATTCATATGCCGCCGTCTGCGCGCATGATAAAGATTTATACGCAACCGCCATTCGGATAGATAAAGACAAGAGACATGACTGCCGGTATATTGACCTGAATACCGTCCGGAAGAATGTCGCAGAGTTATCGAAACTCTTCCCGAAGAACAGGCTTGTCGGACATCTTAAGACCTGCGCTTTAGTCCACGGATGTCCTAACGCTCAAAACTTTTTCCTTAGCAGATACGAGGCGCCGCTGCCGACCTCTCCGCGCTGTAACGCCTCATGCTTTGGGTGCATATCATTCCAACCCGGGAAGAGATGTCCGGCATCTCAGCCGCGCATAAAGTTTGTACCCACATCCGAAGAGCTCACTCAGATAGCGCTGTTTCATATAGAGCATGTCAAAGATCCCATAGTCAGCTTCGGGCAAGGATGCGAAGGAGAACCGCTCCTTCAGCATAGGCTCATAAAAGATACCATAGGGTCGATCAGGAAGCTCACGTCAAAAGGAACGATACATATAAACTCCAATGGCTCTAACCCTGAGGCTATTAAAAGTCTGATATCGGCCGGTTTAGATAGTGCCCGTATAAGCTTAAATAGCGCCCGCAGTGAATACTATATGAAATACTACAGGCCGAGAGGTTATGATTTCGATGATGTGATGAGCTCGATAAGAATAACCAAGAAGGGCGGAGCATTCGTCTCTATTAATTATCTGACCATGCCCGGATTTACGGATATAAGGGATGAGGCTCTGGCCTTTAGAAGATTAATAGGCCGATATAAAGTCGATATGGTCCAGTGGCGGAACCTTAACTATGATCCTCTCTTATATTTTCAGCAGTTAGGAGTCTGTCCGGAAGCAGATGAGTTATTGGGTATAAAGAATGTCATAAGCTCCCTTAAGAAAGAATTTCCCCGCGTCAGGATGGGCTACTTCAACCCTGTAATTAAAGATTAATATATAATTTTGAAGCATATGGGCGAAACTTTTGACACTTTGTATGGCATCTGTTGCATCATACCTGAGCCTCGTTATGTGAGCACTGAAAATATCTCCCCTAAGCTTAAATTAATAGCAGTAGCCCAGGCTTAAGCCTGGGCTACTGCATCACAATGTTCCGTAGGGACCGGCCTTTTGTTCGGCCGTTAAAGGGGCGGGCAAATAACTCGGCCCATTAAATGGGCCTCGAACAATTTGCCCGCTTTTAATATCAATAAATTGTTATATATAACCCCTTAACGTCCTCTCAAAAGGCCTGATATTTTCAATGTGCTCACCTATAACTTCGGCTTAGGTATGATGCGAAGAGCGAAAGCAAGTGTCAAAAGTTCCACCACAATCAAAGTAAGCTTAATTAAGGTTTATAGGCAGGGGTTAGCCCTCGCGGAGTTGCTTCTCGGCGTCTATGACATCGCGGCTGATATAGTGCAGGGCTTTCGTGATCCTGGTCTTTAGTGAAGGGGATATGGGCGCATCCTTGATTTCTCTGAGGACCTGTACAGCCATCCTGAAATAGCGTATCAGCTCGCCCTCATCGGTGTCCGTGAATTGCAGGATCTTCTGGAAGCTCATTCCGTTCAGCCAGCATTCCATGGCCTTAGCAAGATGAAAGTACGGCATCTTGCTGAACGGATAGATCTTCGCGCGAGTCTCTTTTCGCCTGGTCTCAAAGTATATGCTCTCGCTTATCTGTTTCACTTCGATCGTCTTCTTCGATAAGCCTGACGGGAAGTGCTGGTTCTTCCTCGGTTCGAATACCGCGGAAACCGCTATGACTCCCAGCGAGATCTCATCTAGATCCTCAAAGACCCCCTGCCCGTACAGTTCCGCCAGAAGAAGCTCGTATCCGTAAACAGCCTTAGCGAATTGCCCCTTCATCGTCAGTGCGCTGCCCTCTATGCATCCGAATTCCTTCAGCAAGTCCAGCTTTGCGCCCATGAGCCTTACGGCCTCACGCTGCTGATTCGCCTTGGTCTGGAAGAAATGCAGCGATAAGGGGTATATCTTAAATAGTTCTTCCTGATATTTTTCGTAAAGGTTCAGGATCGTGGCGTATGAAGCATTGAACTGGCTCTTTACATCCTCGGGCTTCCCATAAATGATGGTCCGGACCTCGTCTATCTTTGTGCGGCCCAGATTGATGCGCGTATATACGAAGCCTTCGGCATCGATCCCGCGTCTTCCGGCGCGGCCGGCCATCTGATAAAAATCCCTGGTCTTAAGATTTCTGACGTAAGTCCCATAGAACTTCCTTACCTCGTCAAATATCACCGAGCGGCTCGGCATGTTTATGCCCAGAGCGAAAGTCTCGGTAGTGAATATGACTTTGAGCAGCCGGCTTGTAAATAATCTTTCGATGACCTCTTTAAGCGTGGGGAGCATACCGGCATGATGGAACGCTATGCCGCGCTCGACCAGAGGCTGCATCCTGACCGCGCTCTTATCGTTCTTCAGGCCGAAACGCTCAAGAAGGTTATCGTACATATTAGTTATTTCCGCCTGTTCATGCTCGGTAAGAAAGTTGAAATTATAAAGCTCATCGGCCAGATACTCGGCCCGCTTTCTGCCGAAAACAAAATATATACAGGGCAATTCATCCTGCTGGCGAACATGCTTTATGAGCGCGTTCGTTGTATTGACTTTATAGCTCTTGGCCCGCCGTATGTTATTGAGATTATCGAAGATCTGATTATGGCACTGGTAGAAGAAGTGCAATGGTACGGGCCGCTTGTTCTCGATAACGACTTTGACCGTCTTTTTATGTATCGACTCTATCCATTCCGCGAACTGTTCGATATTAGGTATCGTAGCCGAAAGCGCGAGGACGTTCATATGTTCCGGCAAGAATATCAGGGATTCCTCCCAAACTGTGCCGCGTTCCGGGTTATCGATGTAATGGACCTCATCAAATATGATCCAGGAGTATTTTCCGAGCTCCTCGGGCTTGTCGAGCACCTTATTGCGGAATATCTCCGTCGTCATTATAAGAACCGGAGCGTCGGCGTTTATAGATACGTCTCCGGTCAGTATCCCTATAGTATCCTGGTACTTCTTCTGGAAATCCCGGTACTTCTGATTGGAAAGGGCCTTAATGGGGGCGGTATATATAACGCCCTGGCGCTGGGCTATACAGGTCTCTATAACATGCTCGGCTATAGCGGTCTTTCCCGCGCCTGTCGGAGCGGAGACTATGACCGAATGACCTTCGTTTATATATTTTATAGCTTCTTCCTGAAACCTGTCGTATATCATGGAGAACATTATAATCTACCGCGGCTGTTTAGCCAACATAAATTGAGGTGGTATAAAATATTTTGTGTTCACCCTCGGGCATTTACTTTTGGCACTTGCTTGGCCCCTGCTGTATCAGGCCTAAGCCGAAGTTATAGGTGAGCACATTGAAAATATCAGGCTTTTTGAGAGGACGTGAAGGGTTTATATATAACAAGTTTTTGATATTAAAAGCGGG
>CAZHIO010000033.1:0-7561 GCA_964532615.1 uncultured Planctomycetia bacterium | reverse complement strand
CGATCTCGAAAAGAAGTTCGGGAGCTTTATCGCGGTCAACAAAATAAGTTTCGAGATAAAGCGCGGCGAGATATTCGGTTTTCTCGGTCCGAACGGCGCCGGCAAGTCGACCACGATACGCATGCTCTGCGGCATACTGACTCCGACCTCGGGATCCGGCACTGTAAGCGGATTCGATATAACACGTCAGCAGGAAGAGATAAAAGAGAATATAGGCTATATGTCGCAGAAGTTCTCGCTATATGACGATCTTACCGTAGAAGAGAATATAGAATTTTACAGCGGAATATATAAGGTACCCAGGAGCGAGCGCAAGGCCCGGGAAGAAAAGATAATAAAGATGGCCGGCATTGAGGAGTTCAGGACGAATCTGACGAAGACGCTCTCCGGAGGATGGAAGCAGCGTCTGGCGCTCGGCTGCGCGATAATACACCAGCCGAAGATAATATTTCTCGATGAGCCGACCTCCGGAGTAGATCCGATAACGAGGGCTAATTTCTGGGGAATAATTAAGGATATGGCAAAACGCGGCGTTACGGTATTCGTCACGACTCATTATATGGACGAGGCGGAGAACTGCAACAGGATGACGCTGATATATAAAGGCACGATGATAGCGATGGGCACGCCGCAGGAGATGAAGACCGATGTCATGAAAGACGAAGTCCTCGAGGTCACTGTGCCCGTAGCCGAGGATTGGGTTGACCGGGTGGCGGAGGCTAAAGGCGTAAAAGAGTCCTCTCTCTTCAGCACGAAGATACATGCCGTGGTTGAAGATTCGGAAATATCAATACCGGCGATTAAGGATATGTTTGCCGCGGGAAAGCTTACGGACTACGGCGTGAGAAAGGTGATGCCTTCACTGGAGGATGTATTTGTCTCTTCCATAGAAGAGTATGATAAGGAGCACCCGGCCAGATGAATATGAGAAGGGTCAAGGCGGTCGCGAAGAAAGAGTTCATCCAAATATGGCGCGATCCCAGGAGCCTGGGCTTAGGAATAGCGATCCCCGTAATACTTATAGTCCTTTTTGGCTACGCGCTCTCTCTGGATATAGACAATGTCCCCATGGTTATATGGAATCAGGATAAGTCGAAAGCTTCGGTTGATTTCATACGCGACTTCGGCAATTCCAGGTATTTTAAGATCTATGCCTACTATGACAATTACCGCGATATAGAGAAAGATATAAACCGCGGCAAGGCGATGATAGGGATGGTCGTCCCGAAAGATTTTTCCAGATATCTCAACTCCGGCCAAAGCGCCCCCGTCCAGGTGATACTCGACGGAAGCGATTCGAATACCGCCCAGATAGCTCTGGGCTACGTGAAGTCGGTAGTGTACAGATTTAACGTCAATATCATAACCAACGCCCTGCGTAAAGCGGGAGCGCCGTCGATCAGCGCGCTTGATATGCGCGCCCGCGTCTGGTTCAACCAGAGTTTTGAGTCCAAGAACTTTATCGTGCCCGGGCTTATAGCGATAATCATGATGATCATAGCAGCCCTCCTGACTTCGCTGACGGTAGCGCGCGAATGGGAACGCGGCACCATGGAACAGCTGATCTCCACGCCGGTGCGTCCCGCGGAACTTATAATCGGTAAATTTATTCCTTATTTCATAATAGGGCTTTTAGACCTTACGATCGCCGTCCTCATGGGCAAATTCGTATTCAGCGTACCGCTGAGGGGCAGCATAGCTCTGCTATTCATCCTGAGCTCGGCATTTCTGACGGGAGCGCTGGCGCTGGGAATATACATATCCACCGTATCAAAAAGCCAGCTTATGGCGAGCCAGATGGCGCTTCTGGTCTCATTCTTGCCTACATTCCTTCTGTCGGGATTCACTTACGAGATATTTAACATGCCAAAAGCTGTACAGGCCTTCACATATTTTATCCCAGCGCGATATTTCATAACGATACTCCGCGGCATATATCTGAAGGGCATAGGGATCTCCGATCTGTGGTTCGAGAGTCTCTGTCTCTTCTTGTTCGCTTATCTGGCCGCGGGTGCGGCCATAAAGAAGTTTAAAAAGAAGATAGCTTAATTATGTTCGATAGAATATTAGCTATATTAAAAAAAGAATTTTTGCAGGTCTTCCGCGACCCGAAGATGAAGATGATAATATTCGTCTCGCCGCTTATACAGATCTTCATATTCGGTTACGCCGCGACGATGGACATTACCCATGTGCCCATAGCCGTATACGATATCGATAATACAAAAGAGACCAGGGCCCTTATCCACGACTTTTCTTACTCCGGTTATTTCGATATAAAATACTATATCAATGAAGAGCCGCAGGTGAACCATCTTATTGACGAGTTTAAAGTATTGGCTGTATTAAAATTTAACGCCGGATTTACGCGCGACCTGGTGGGCAATAATAATGCGGAGATACAGCTGATAGTGGACGGCACCGACTCAAACGCAGCCTCGATAGTGATGAACTACGCGAACTCTATCATAACGAACTATAATATGAGAGTATTCAACGAACGTTCGCGGATATATCTTAAAGGACAATCCGCCTTTCCGGCGGTAGACCTTCGGGACCGCAGGTGGTTCAACGAAAATCTCGAGTCGCGCAATTACTATCTCCCCGGAGTAATAGTTCTTATAGTGACGCTGATGTCGCTGCTGTTATCGGCGATGGCTATAGTCAGAGAGAAGGAGATAGGTACTATGGAACAGCTTATGGTGAGCCCTATCATGCCGTTTGAGCTTATAATAGGAAAGATCGTACCTTTCGGGTTGATAGCTATAGTGCAGGTTACGCTTATAACGCTTGTGGGAGCGCTATGGTTCCATGTGCCTTTGCGCGGCAGTATACCGCTTCTCATACTCTGCACCATCCTTTACCTCCTGACGACTCTCGGCGCCGGACTATTTCTCTCGACAATGTGCGCGACACAGCAGGAGGCTATGATGTCCGTATTTCTGTTCAATTTCCCCGCCACTCTGCTCTCGGGCTTCGCCTATCCTATAGCCAATATGCCCGTTGTTATACAGTACCTGACGTATCTTAATCCGCAGAGATACTACCTGACAATAATCAGATATATATTTTTAAAGGGGGTAGGCGTGGAGATCCTATGGAAAGAGATGCTGGCATTATTGGTCATAGGGATCGTCGTCATAACTCTGAGCGCGGCGCGTTTTCAGAAACGTTTAGGGTAAAATAGTTTTGTAAAGGGGATATCTTTTCGATATAATAATAATATGAATAATATGAAGGTGACATTTCTTGGCACCAACGGCTGGTATGACACTGCTACCGGCAATACTTCGTGCGTACTGGTAGATACGGACGAGGGATACATAGTATTCGACGCCGGATCCGGGTTTAGAAAGGTCAAAGACCTCGTAGCGGCCGATAAACCCGTCAGACTATTCATAAGCCACCTGCATCTCGATCACCTTATAGGGCTCCACACATTGCCCTTATTTCGCATTAAGAGAGGCATTGATATATACGTTCCCAAGGCATCGGAAAAGCTTTTACGCGGCTTCATGAAACAGCCCTTTACCTCATCGCCATTAACGCTATATACGAAACTGCGCTTTCACTCTCTCGGCGATAACGTGAAGCTGCCTTTCGAGTTTGAAATGAGAAAGCTCCGGCATTCGGTACCATGTTATGGTTACAGGATCGGTGTCGGAGGTAAAACGGTAGCATATTGTACAGATACCGGTGACTGTCCGAATCTCGGGCGCTTAGCTTCGAAATCGGATCTATTAATAACCGAATGCGCTATGGCTCCGGAGGACAAGTCGCTCAATCTTTTTCATATCACTCCGGAAACGGCAGCGCGTACGGCGCGAAGAGCCGGCGCGAAGGCTCTGGCGCTATTTCACTTTGACCCTGCCAGATATCCGGAGCTTACCGACCGCGATAGGGCGGAAGACGCGGCAAAAAAGATATTTCCAGATACCATAGCAGCCGTAGATGGAACCGAGATCATATTATAATAAGCCAGGAGAGCGCATGAAGAAACTTATCATTATAGCCGTTGTCTTAATATTTATCATGGCGGGAATAGGCATATTTATCGCCACATTCGACATAAATCTATATAAAGGCCTTATTGCCGCTCAGCTTGATCTCGCTACGGGTAATCACGTCGAGATCGGGCGGCTTTCTCTTAAGTGGGAAGGCAGGGCCCTCCTGGGCGTATACGATCTTAAGATATACCAAAAGGACGGCGCTGACCGGACAGTATTATTATCGCTCGAGCGCGCGGACGCGTCGGTTGAGCTGATGCCGCTACTGGCGCGCCGGATCCATATCTCCTCGATCTCCCTGAAAGGGCTTCATCTCAATATAGATAGGACAAAAGAAGAGAAAGTGGAGATCGCCGGTTATGACCAGAAAGCGCCCGCCTCCGTAGCCGCTAAAGCGGTAAATGTTTCCGCATCGCCGAAATTCAGCATGAATATAGGTTTCGTAGAGATAACGGACAGCTCTATCCGTTTTCGCGATATGATGAGCGACCCGGCTGCGGATATCGTTATACGGAAGATCAAAGCCAGAATAGATAATATTTCGGGCAATGGGCCGATAAAGTTCACGGCTAAGATGGCTGTGGTAAGTCCAAATCAGAACCTGACGTTATCAGGCTCGGTCGGAGGCCTTTCATCTCAAAAACCGTTCATCAGAGATCTCGATCTCGATACCGATCTCGCGGAGATCGACCACGCGGAACTTATAAAATCTTTTCCTTCTATAGCTAAGCTCGGACTAAGCCCCGGGCTCGCCGGAGCGATAAAAGTCAAATTAACGGAGCTGGAGTTTTCCGAAGATAAGATATCTAAGCTTTCCATGGATGCTTCCTTAAAAGGCGGAAGGATAGTCTTATCAGGCCTGAAGGTTCCCGTAGAGAGAATAGACCTGATCGTCTCCTGCAAAGACAATAACGTTAACGTGAGATCTTTTTCGGCTGAAATGGCCAATGGCTCCATTGCGGGCAGCGGGACTTTTAAAGATATCTTCACCATCATGCAGACGACCTTACGGGTGACCGTAGAAGTAAAAGGCCTGAGAGAGTTCATATTGAACGCCCTGGGTCAAAAACGTAATATGGACGGTAACGCGCGCCTGACATTTGACGGCTCCATGACGGGCCGGACCTGGCCGGAGATCTCGAAGACTCTCTCCGGAAAAGGAGATTTTTATCTCGATAGAGGAATGATGATGAATACGAACGTCTTGAACCAGAC
Organism: uncultured Planctomycetia bacterium; assembly: GCA_964532615.1. Taxonomy (GTDB): domain Bacteria; phylum Omnitrophota; class Gorgyraeia; order 2-01-FULL-45-10; family 2-01-FULL-45-10; genus CAIMPC01. Next base: position 2,339 of record CAZHIO010000033.1, on the reverse strand, counting down.
GCTGAATTCTCTCACGCTGTTTCCGGGATTGCCGGAAATGGTCAGAGGGTACGTGCCCGCTCCCATACAGCAGGCTTTCGGAAATAATGATACCGTTATCGAACCTCTGCGGCAGACATTTACCATCGAGGGCGGATATGTGATGATACCGAATTTAAATCTCAGGACGGATACGTTTGATATGCAGGGCGACGTTAAGACATCATTGACCGGAGACGTATCCGGCAACGGTATTATACGTTTCGGTCAGTCGGTGTCAGACGCGATGGTCAAGGCGGTGCCGGAGATCAAGTATCTGACGAATAGTCAGGGCATGGTAGAGTTTCCGATGGCTTTCAAATCCGGAGAGGAAGGCTTTAAGGTAATTCCCGACATGAAGTATGTGGGTAAGAAGGTGGCAGTGGAGAAGGCCGGCCAGATGGTTACGGATTTTCTTCAAAAAGCTTCTAAAGACGGTTCAAATTCTAAAGGCGCGCCAAACGCTGCAGCTTCGGAAAAGGCTCAGGAGATAAAAGATCTGCTAAACAGTTTTATCGACGGAAAGAAGAAGTTGTAGAGGCAAATATTTTATTGCTGTATCTGGGACAGGTATGGGATTGTGGCGCGAACCGATGTGGGATTGCAACGAGAACCGTCCCGGTTTTTACCGGTTTTTACCATTTTCCATATTTTTCCGGCTTGCAAAATCCGTGCAGAATCGATTATAATATGTCAGCAGGCCTAACTCGGAAGCTTAATCAGATATAGGAAAAGGGGAGTGACATGAAGAGATTGGCGAGCGTTATAGCGATTTGCCTGATATTGTCTCAAGCGCGCGTATTGTATGCGGAGGAGAGCGTTAAGGCGGATAAATTAGTCGATGCGGCGCTCTCAGTAGTCAGCTATGATATTAAAACTACCGAAGGTGAAGATATTGTCGTTACGGCCGGATATTCTTCGACAAGGCCCAATCCTGAGATCGAAAATCTGGATATCGCTCCGCGCGATTCCATCAATGACGGCACCAAGATATGCAGGATACCCACGAAAGAAGGCGCTAATATAGAGGTCAATTATACGTACAGCGGCGGTAGCCGCGTCGGAATAAAGATGTCGGCAGAGCCTTCCAATGTGTCTTCAGATGAGGAGTATACCCAAGATCTTACCGTCCAGAGTAATGGCGGCTATATGATAAGCTTCGCGTTCATATGGCAGGGTAAGGATTTAAAGGAAGTCAGGATCGAACCTCTCGTAAATCCGTTCTCTTAATGCCCGAGAGCCAGGGTGCGGACTTTCTTCATCGATTCGTAGAATATCACAATCACCAGGAGCATCATTATTGCCGTTAGCGCGGCATTCATATTTCCCTGAAAAGTATGCTTAGGCAGATAATTATCGGTAATGCTCATTACGCCCGCGACGACAGTGGTCACGAACATGAATATCGCGGGGATCAGCGTTACGAGGCAGTGGTACCGGTTCTTCGAGCGTCTCAATATATAGACGGTTCCCACTGATAACGCCAGTGTAGCGAGAAGCTGGTTCGCTACTCCGAACATCGGCCATATAGTAGAGATATCGCCGTTATATACGAGATACCCCCATAGAAAGCTTATCGCCGCGCCGCTTAACAGTATAGCCCACAGTTTCCGGCTATTCCACCTCGGGCTGGCCGTCTTGATCAATTCGTCGACTATATAACGCGCCACGCGCGTTCCGGTATCGACCGTGGTCAGTATGAATAGGGCCTCGAACATTATCGCGAAGTGATACCAGTATCCCATAAGGTGCTTCATCCCCGGTATGGCCGAAAGTATAAGAGACATCCCGGCCGCCAGCGATACCGCTCCGCCGGCGCGTCCGGATAAGACCTCGCCCGTCATCTGTTCAATATGAGGAAGCTGCGATATACTAAGCCCCATATTCTGAAATACGTCTACCGGCACATTGATAGCGAAATAATCCCCGGGCAGCAGCACCGTCGCCGCTATAAGCGCCATTATCGACACGACCGCCTCTGTGAGCATCGCCCCGAATCCGATCAGGCGTATGTCGGACTCTTTATCTATCATCTTCGGAGTGGTACCGGAGGCTACGAGGCTATGGAACCCGCTGATGGCTCCGCAGGCTACCGTGATGCATACGAACGGCCAGACCTTTCCGGGTATTATCGGTCCGCCGCCGTGAATATAAGGAGTTATCGCGGGCATCTTAAGGTGCGGATTGACCACGACAATACCGACCGCAAGAAAAAGGATCGTGCCTATCTTCATATATGAGCTCAGATAGTCTCTAGGACAGAGCAGCAGCCATACCGGCAGTATCGACGCTATGAAACCGTATACCGGAAGCATTATCGA
>CAZHIO010000032.1:0-7604 GCA_964532615.1 uncultured Planctomycetia bacterium | reverse complement strand
ATCAAGCGAAGCCGGTAGATAAGCCGCGACCGGACTCGACGCGTTCTCCGCCACATCGGGAAGCCATGAATGGAAAGGCATTGCGCCTGCTTTGGCGAGGCTCGCGACAACTATCGAGAAGTAGGCAATATACGTAAGGGCTCCGGTCATAGGCAGCCGAACTTCACCCATAGACAGAGTCCCCGTGATCTTCCAGATAAGCGCGACTCCCAATATCATGACCACATCTGTGCCGCCGATTATGATGAGAGCTTTACGGCTTGAGAGAACCGCTTTCTTCGTATCTTCCATATTGACCATGAGATACAGCATCACAGCCAGAAATCCCCAGAAGACGACCATTAAGATGAGATTATTCGCGAACAGGACGCCTAACGAAGCGCCCAGAGTCATTAAAAGATATCCGAAGTATCTGCCGTACGCTTTCTCTGTATAACCAAAAGAGTATACCGTTATCAGGAACGCAAACAGACTGACTACCATACCGATAAAGGCTGATAGATTATCGGCGCGCAGCATCGTAAGAGAGCCGCAGCTCCAGCCTACCGGTTTTATCATAAAGATATGAACACTGCCGGCAAGTGACACGGCCGCGGCGCCGAGCGCCAGTACCCTTACGACGGTTTTTAGCCTGTCCGCCATGCTCAGGCACAGAAAACCTGCCGCAACCGGAAGCGCTATCAGCATTATAAGCGGGTTAGTAATCATTCTCTATTTTATCCCGAACTTCTCTCTTATCTTTCGAGTCTTATCCTGCGAGAGCCTTATCATCTCTTCGGCTTTAAAGAGTTCTTTATTATCGGTATCTACGACTATCATTCTTTCCGTACAGCAATAACACGGATCTATCGCGGCCATAATTATAGTGGCATCCGATACCGTTTCACCGATAACCGTCTCCCTGAAAGTCGGAAAGTTCATATAGGTCGGAGCCCTGATCTTATGCCGGATCGGAGAGTTTGTTCCATCGCATTTTACATAGTGAAAACACTCGCCGCGCGGGGCCTCTATAACTCCTATGCCCTCGCCGGGAGGTATCTCTTTAGGGTTAGAATCTATCGGCCCCTCGGGCATTCTGTCGAGACATTGCCTGACGATGCTGGCGGACTCGAACATCTCGAGGATCCTGACCACGACCTTGGCGAAGACGTCCCCTTCTTTCTGCGTGATTACATTCCATTTCAGCTTACTGTATACGCCGTACGGATGATCGCGCCTGACGTCTATATCATAACCGGAGGCTCTGGCCATAGGGCCCAGGGCGGAATACTCTATAGCGGCTTCCCTCGTCAGTATCCCTATGCCTTTTAATCTGGCGTGCAGCACCGGATCGTCCAGCGCCGCGCCTTTAAGCATATCGAGCTGTTTCAGGAACTCGTCGAGCCGTGTCAATATGTACGGCACGTGCTCTTTCTCTATATCCCGCCTGACCCCGCCGACCTTATGCATGGCGTAATTCTGGCGGTTACCGGTTATGGTCTCCATGATATCGCATATCGGCTCTCTATACTTCCATCCCCACATAAATATCGTGTTGTAGCCGATAAAGTGTCCCGCGAGCCCGAGCCAGAGCATGTGAGAGTGTATCCTCTCAAGCTCCTGGGTCATCGTCCTTATATAAAGAGCTCTCTCGGGCACCTCTATATTGCATATGTCCTCTATCGCCTCGCAGCAGGCTATGGGATGGCTCGAAGAGCATATACCGCATATCCTCTCTACGATGAATATCGACTGGTCGAAGCTCTTCGATTCCGAGATCTTCTCTATCCCGCGGTGATTGTAGCCGATCCTGACGTCAACATCGACCACCTTCTCGCCTTCAACGATAAGTTTCCAGAACTCCGGCTCTTCCTGCAATGGATGATAAGGGCCTATCGGTAAGATCGATCTTTTATCGCTCATGCTTTCCTCGAATCTCTCTTGGGTACAACGAAATTTTTTCTCATCGGATATACGCCGCTCGGCCAGTCGTCGGGCAATAGAAGGGGCCGCAGATCCTCGTTGCCGTCGAACTCTATGCCGAAGAGCTCATGCATCTCCCTCTCGATCCACCATGCGGCCTTCATAACATGGGTTACGGTATCGATGCGGGGGTTATCTTTGTCGCTCAACATCGTCCTTATCGATATGATGACTCCCGACTGATCGTATGAAAAGTGGTACAGTATCTCTATCCTGTCAAAATCATCGACCGCGCTGGCTATATTGAAACGCAGACCGAGGTCTTTGAACATATACTTCACCATGTCTACAATATCCTTGGGGTATATATCAAGATATGCCCTTCTGGAGGATTTCTTCTCGGTCTTCAGCACCCTGTCACCGAAATGCTCGTGTATCTTCTTTAATATGTCATCCATCATCATGATTATTTGGCCTTCTTCGCTCTTATTTTGTCTATCAACTTTACAAGCGCCGCTATGGTAGCTTCCGGCTTAGGAGGACATCCCGGAATGTAGGCGTCGACCGGTATTATCTCATCGAGAGGTGCACCGGTATTATAGCTGTCCTTAAATAATCCGCGGGAACACCCGCAAGCCCCGTAAACTATCACGAATCCCGGCTTCGGCATCTGCTCGTACAATTTCTTTATTATCGGTATCGTAAGCCTGTTCGCGCTTCCGGTGCAGAGCATTACATCCGCATGTTTGATGCTGCCCACTATAACTATTCCGAAGCGCTCCAGATCGAAACGCGGCGTAAGGCAATCGAGTATCTCGATATCGCAATTATTACAGCTTCCGCTCGATACGTGAAAGACGTTTATAGATCTTGTCAGTATATTCTCTTTAAAACCCATATTATTTTCCTATAAACGCAAACGTCACCGAAAGGATCGCGGCCACTGTCACGGCCCTCCAGAAGAAACCGACAGCCTGATCTATCCTGACGCGCGGATTCGTATTCTTTATCACTATCATAAGTACCAATATTGAGACATACTCTAACACGGCTTTCGACAAGCCGACAAGGTTAAATTTAATACCTCCAAAATATAATGTTATTAAAAGAACCGGAATGATAAATAACATAATGGCTTTAGTAAGTTTGAATACAGCCAGGGCCTTGCCGGAATACTCTATATACGGGCCGGACATAAGTTCGGTTTCGGCTTCGGGCATATCGAAAGGCACGAAACCAAGCTTAGCCTGCATGCACAATAACATAACGAAGAAAGATATACAGCCGGAGACGCTCATAAAGATATCGCCGTGCACGCGCTGGTAGAGAGCTATGTCGCCGAGCCTTATAGCGTAACCGCTCTTCATTATCACTACAGCCAGAGCCATGATGAACGGCAGTTCGTACGATATCATCAGTTTCATCTCTCTTGAAGCTCCCAGCGAAGCCAGAGAGTTAGCCGACGCGAAGCCTCCGAGCACGAGCGCAATCGCGGGTATCAATAACAGATATACGACTACGATCACATCGCCGATAAAGCCGGAGCGCGGAGCACCGTTGGCCACAAGAACTATGGTAGATACGAGGGTCGCTGCCGTAAGCCCTAAGGCGGGCATACCCAAGAACATGGCTTTCGATGAGCCCTGCGGGATCAGCGTCTCCTTGTACAGTGTCAGCTTTATCATATCGAGAAAGTTCTGATACCATGGGGGCCCGACCCTCCACTGAAGCCTCGCTGTGACTTTTCGGTCAATCCAGCTCACCATAAGCCCCATAGAACCCGAGAATAATAATCCCGGGAAGACAAGGAACGCGAATATGTAAGAGAAGGCTTTCATATTATTTCTTCTTAGGAGCCTGAATGACCCTATCCCATTTATATTTAGTCTTTATTAGGAGGCGTTCCGACGCTTTGAAGGTGCACTCTTCCGTATTCTCTTCAAATTCGCCGTAACTTATTCCGCCGTGGCTGCATGAAGCTAGGCATATAGGAGATTCATCCGCCTTGAGCCTGCCGAGACAATAATCGCATTTCGCTATAATCATCGGTATCGTCTCGGGATATATCACCCCGAACGGACAGGCCCGCGAACATGACTTACAAGACGTGCAGCGCATCATGTATCTCTTAAGCATGTTCGTGTCTTTCTGGAGCTCGAGCGCCTCCATCGGGCACGAAGAGACGCACGGCGCATCATCGCACCTTCTGCAGACCACAGCGAAATGGCCGAACTCGCGCAAACTTGTTACGCCGTTATTTGAAGGGTGCTGAATGTAGCTGCACAGCATCCCGCATTCATCGCAGGTCGAGCAGATATCGAGGTCTATAAGCAATCTCTTCATCGGTTTAATCCCAAATATTAGGCAGTTCTTTTATCTTATCGTAAGAAAATACCGGGCCGTCTTTGCACGCATAGTAAGGCCCTATTCTGCAATGTCCGCATTTACCTATACCGCAGGACATATTCTTTTCCATCGAGAGATAGATCTGGCTGTCTTTGAATCCCAGATCCAGAAGCCTGAATGTGGCGAACTTCATCATTATCGGAGGCCCGCAGACTATCGCTACGGCGTTATTTATATCGAGGCCTTCCGTCTTAAGGATGGTGGTGACAAGCCCTACGTGTCCGCTCCACGAATCATCTCCCACGTCGCAGGTTATGCCTATATCGACATGAGGACCTCTGGCCCTCCAGGAATCTATCTCGTTCTTATATACGATATCTTTAGGCGTCCTGGCGCCGTATCTTAAGATTATCTTCTTATATTCACCGGCATCGTTGAATAGCGCGTACAGCAAGGCTCTGAGAGGAGCGAGCCCGACGCCGCCTCCGACTATAAATACTTCCTTGCCGCGAAAATTTTCCAGAGGATACCGGGCGCCGTACGGTCCTCTCAGGCCTATAATGTCCCCGGCCTTCTTCTCGTGTATCAGCCTTGTAACCCTCCCGGCACTCATTATCGTAAAATCGAGAGTTTCGGTGGAGTTGTGATTGGAGCTCGGCGTAAAAGGCGCCTCTCCTATTCCCGGCAGAGTTACATCCATAAACTGACCCGCTTTGAATGAAATATTACCTCGGGGTTTGAGCGTAAACGTCTTTATGTTAGACGTCTCATCCGATACTTTCAGGACTTCGGCGTCGATAAATGCGTATGGGTTCTTAGCGCAGCTAATCATGCGGAGGCTTACTCCATTTTCCGGATACAAGGCCTTTCAGCACTTCTCTTATATCGATATCTCCCGGACAGGCCTCTACGCAACGGCCGCATCCCGTGCAGGCGAAGTAATTAAGTACCTCCGGAAAAAATTCAAACTTTTTGTCAAATCTGTTGCGAAGACGCTCATATAGGTGTTTTCTGGGGTTGTGATCGCCCGCGACCCTGGCAAATGTGCTGTAAAGACAGGCATCCCATGCCCTGAAGCGTTTCGCTCCTGACTCATCCTGCTCATCAAATAATAAAAAACAATGACAGGTCGGACATGCCAGATTGCAGGCGCCGCACTCTACGCAGGTCGAAGCCATATCCTGCCAGAATTCCGTAAGATTATATCCCTTCTTAACGACGCCTTTAAGAGCGGCGGTATTCGGTGTTCCTCTTTTATCTATCGCAGCCTGTATCTGTTTTGACACCCTGTCCCGCAACGCCTGTCTTATGTCTACCGCATGAGAGGACGGGTTTTTAAAGAACGATCTGAACGCATCGACTATCTTCTGGCCTTTAGCGCTGCCTACCTCAACCAGAAAATAGTTGTCTACAGCGGACAGGGAAAGGTCGTAAAACTTTCTCGGATACGGAGAGCCTTCCATCGCGGTGCAGAAACAGGTCTCTTTGGAATAAGTGCAGTCTGAAGCGATAATAGTGGTATTATTCCTGTTCTCCGAATAGAACGGATCTTCAAGGTCTCCTCCCTGAAAAACGAAATCCTGCAGCAACAAACTGGATAGATCGCACGCTTTAACTCCGGCTATAACGAGCGCTCGCTTGTCTTTAACGGGTGCTGTAACCTTCTCTCTTGCGTGACTGATAAAAGATTTAAGAGGCTGGGTCTGCCTTATGCCGCCAAACTCTACGGCATCCTCTTTTTTGATATCGAAATTATCAAAATAGAGCTTATCTCCTTTGGAATACGGCACAACGACCCTGCTGCTGGCGGCAAGACGGCTAAGCAGGTCAAATAGGTCTTTTTTTGTTATTGAATAAAGATTATTTTGCATATATATGGACTTTGGAAGCTCTCATTTTAAGCCCTTAAAGGTTTTCAGTCAAGGCGGAAATCATAACTTAACCACCATCGCCCTGGGGGGACAAGCCTTTACGCATAGCTCACAAGCTATACACTTTTCGGGATCAAAGACTATCTTCATGGTCTTCTTGTCCGCATAGAGGGCTGCAGACGGACATATAGTTACGCACGCCCCGCACTGCGTACACCTGGCGTCGTCTCTGGTGACGTCCTGGCTTAGCGGCTGGATATTCACTCCGATGGATGTGAGGTATTTTATACCGGCTGCATAATCTTCCTTCTTGCCCTTGAGCTCCAGCACCATGACCCCTTCCTCCTGGGGAGTTATCTTCGCCTGCAGAATATTAAAGGCCAAGTCATAATCCTTTACCAGCTTATAAACTATAGGCTGGTCGACTATGCTGTGCGGATATGTCAAAACTATCCTTTTCGATACCATAGCGGTCTCCTTTAATTAAACTAACCGTATTTCGCCCCAATTTCCGATCTTATCCCTGATTGCCACTAAGATCCCCGTCACGCCTTCTATCGATCTTGCAAAGTCTATACTCTTCTCTATATCCGCGGAAGTCTTTAATATATTGCCTGTTGCCGTAGCGACCGCATCCGATAAGGACGCGTCCTCCGATATTATTACGACCGCATCCGCCTTACCGAAGCTTAAAGAGTGGCTTACTGTGCCGCTCGAGGTAGCTATCCCGATACCATCATCTTTAGGATCGACCTCTATCGCTAATTTTCCGGTAAAAGGCGAATCCTCGCCGGCGTAGATACCTATAACGGTCTTCCTGCTGATTTTCATGAAGATATCTCCGCCGTTCTCCACGATAATTTCGCCGGAGTATTTCATTAAATCTCTGCCGACGAGTTCCGCCATAGCTCCGGCAACGGCGGCCATCGGACCAACGCCGGCCTTTGCGGCGGCGCGTGCCATAATTCTGACTATCCCCGGAGCTTCAGGGCTTACAGATACCGGATCGAGCGAGACGAGAAGAGAGCGGTCGGATTTTATATACTCTTCCAACTCGTTTCTATATGTAAGCACCGCGGCTCTTGCTTTAGCCTCCAGATTACTTAAGGCCGATATATACAGATCCGTCTCTTTCTCAATGACTTCAAATGAGATCAAGCCGTCGTCTTTAATCCAGCTTCTATATGTTCGCACTTTATACATCGATTAACAGATCCTGGGCAGCTGCTCTCCGGAGAGCATGTCGAGGATCCTTTTACCACCCGACGCTGTCTCTAAATATACCCTTGGTTTACGGTCTCGGGCAATACGCCCTATGGCTCTTGCCGATCTTCCGGAGGCGTCCGAACGCATCGCCTTCAATATCCGGGATTCATCTTCCCGAGAGGCTATTACGATCACTCTGCCTTCACATGCCAGATAGAGAGGGTCCAGTCCGAGAAGCTCGCAGGCTTCACGCACTCCTTCTCTTACCGGAACTGCGGA
>CAZHIO010000031.1:0-7825 GCA_964532615.1 uncultured Planctomycetia bacterium | reverse complement strand
AGCGAATATGACTTTCTGGTCCAGCCCCGCCAGCACATTGGGCGCGTCCAGGAATCGTGAGACCTTGTTGAATTGGGATATGCCGCCTCTGAAGCCCTCATGGCTCATCGACAGAAAAAGTCTGTTCTTTGCCCTGGTTACCGCGACATAGAATAATCGGCTCTCCTCCTCTATCTCTTCTTCATCATCCAGAGAAAAGCTTGACGGCAGCACTCCGTCTATGAGGCTTAACAGAAATACCGAATCCCATTCAAGCCCCTTAGCGGAATGTATAGTAGATAGAGTCAGCGGCTTCTCCTCGTTTTTCGAAGCAGCCTCAACCTTCCATACCCCCCGATCCGGAGGTTCGATGGCAAAATCCGCGAGCAGAGTCTCGAGCTCATCGTAGCGCGCGGCTATCTGCCTCAAAGTCTCGAGATCATTGATGCGAATATGCCAGTCATCGAATTTTTCCTTCATGAGCGGTAAATAGTAGTCGAGCGCTATATCGTATATCGCTCCGGGCGCGAGCTTACAGTTAGCGGCCGATTTAAGATAAGATCTCAAGTTCCGCAGATTTCTGGACAACTTACCGAATCTCTCACTACCGTCCATTGTTTTGCCTATAACATCCTGCAGTGATCTCTTAGCCATTATATCCGCCGTGATCTTATCGGCGGTCTTCCCTCCGATGCCCTCTATGAGAGTCAATATGCGGTGCCAAGCGATCTCATCTTTCATATTAAGCACAACCTTAAGGTGCGCCAGAAGATCTTTCACGTGAGCCGTCTCGTAAAATTTAAGACCGCCGAATACCTGATATGGTATACCGTGTTTGCTGAGCTCCGCCTGTAGCGGTATAGATACATAAGCGCTCCGGAATAATACCGCCTGATGATGAATGTCGACGCCATCGTCTCTCAGCTCTTTGATCTTGTCCGTTATCCATGCGGCCTCGTCGTAAACATTCTTAAAAAAACTCAGCTTCGGTTTCTGACCGGCGTCCTTTCTTGTGGATATAAGGCACTTTGAATATTTATTGTCCATGTTCTCCAGTACGGAATTCGCGACATTCAGGATCTCCTGGGTGCTCCTGTAATTCTCTTCGAGTATTATTATCCTGCACTTGTTAAATTTATTTGGAAATTCCATTATATTCTTATGCGACGACCCCCTGAAGCCGTATATCGACTGCGCATCGTCTCCGACCACCATTATATTATTGTGTTCCTTGGCTAAGAGATAAGCTATGTCACCCTGAAGCATATTGGTATCCTGATACTCATCGACCATCACGTATTTGTATTTCTCGGAAAGCTTCTTGCGCACATCATCTATATCGAGCAGCATCTTCAGATACACCAGGAGATCGTCATAATCCATATAGTTCTTCTCGATCTTATAGGCCGCGTATTCTTTCCGGAGGTCATCGATCTCTTTCGAGAACTCGATAAAATGCGGATACTCTTTTTCGAGCACCTCTACGATGGAAAGGTTCTTATTTATAGACATGCTTATAACGCTGCGGAGAGTGTCTTTCTTCGGAGCCTTCTTATCTTTATTGACTAAGCCCGCCTTTATGGCGCATCTGTGGATCGCCTCTTCGGCGTCCGATTCGTCCAGGATCGAAAACAGATTGGAGAGACCGAGAGCTTTCGCGTATTTCTTAAGGGTCTTAAAAGCAAATGAGTGAAAAGTGCCGCCGTCGACATGCCTGCATCGGGTATCGTGCTTGGTTGTGCGCGAGAGCATCTCGTGTGACGCTTTTCTGGTGAAAGTGAGGAGAAGGATGGATTCCGGGTTTATGCCGTTCTCCACCATATGGAGAACGCGATACTCGATAGCGCGCGTCTTGCCGCTGCCGGCGCCCGCTATCACTAAAACGGGACCGCCTATCGTGGTTACGGCTTCATATTGCGAGGGGTTTAGCTTGCGCTTTAGATCTTCCACTTATATGATCAATTCTTGCCCAGTCTGATCTTATTCTGCTCGTAAAGCTTATCGCCCAGATACTTGCGGGCAAGCTGATCTTTATCTACATTCTTCTGAGTCCAATCGTATTCCATGATTATAAGCGTCTTCAGCACGATCGCGAGATCGCGGCTTCTCATATCCGGATTCTTGGCGTAAAACGTATCGAGTTTTTTGCAATACGATACCGGCGTCTTTTTTATTGTCACCCCGCCCTGCTTTGCTTCGCTGATCAGAGACGTTACCGCCTGTATCCTGTTCACATTCGGCATGGAGAGATAATCGTTGCCCGTCGGCTGTTTAAAGTTCTGTGCGAATACAACCGATGAGAACATTACGGCCACCAGCATCAAGCTCAATATTCTCTTCATCTTTAACGCTTCTCCCTTAAGCCGTGCTACCAGTAAAGCCGGCTAAACCTGTCCGAATAACGTTTTATCCATTCTTTCGAGGCGCTCTCCAGCGATACCTGCTTACCAAGCTCGATGCTCCTTATGTCGCGGAATTCGCTGATCAGACAGAGCTGCTCTACGAGCTTAACCTTATAAGCCGAACCGGCGCTGTGAAAAGTGGCGCCTATATTGTACAGCTTGGTCTCCGAATTCTTGATGCAATGGGCTACCTTCGCCTTAACGTTAAATATCTTATCCTGAAACGGCATCTTTATCACAATAATAGCGCCGACTTTCACAGGATGTTTCGCAGCAAACAATATCCCGCCGATGCTTATATTTATTGATGTGGAGCGTCCGGATTTGTACTTCTTCGCGCCGGATATCTTAGCGGTCTTTTCCCCGGATTTATCCGCAGCTCCTTCATCTAATACTTGATAATTCAGAGGAAAGCAGAGCTGATGCCTGATGAACTTTCTCCGCTCATCTATCGGAAGAGATACCATAGGATTGTATACGTTCTTCATGGTCATATTATACCAAAATTAACCGTATTTTTTCCACAATCTTACTAATTTTTTCTTATCACCTGCAGGTATCTCCCTGAAATGCACTCCTATCATAAAATATTTCTTATGCTTTCCTTTAATCTGCTTAAACCATCTTATGGTGCCGTTCGCCCTTATTAAATTCAGGCCCTCTTCATCCGGCACGAGCATCTTCATCTGTATCATCGATTCTCTCGGCAAAGGCTTAGAACACATTATTCTGACGCCCTCCGGAGAGAAATCGATCCCCGACTCATCGCAAAACTTAGGGTTGCTCTTGAGCTTATCGAATGACAGGTGTCTGCCCTGATGGTCAACGGATACGATATTAATAGCGAAGTATCTATTAGCTCTCTTCATCTTGCGTTTTTCTTTAATATTCTTCATCTATTCCCCTATTATGAATTTTAATGTGTTTAGTACTGTGGCTAAGCTTATGGGCTTTTCTATGTAGCCCTCTATCTTCAGGTCCGCCAGATGTATCTCTGAAACATCTTGAGGATGACCCGTAATAACTATTACCGGGACCGTGCTGACCTTACGGATTATCTTCAATACCTCCAGACCGTCTATATCCGGGAGCATAAGGTCCAGAAGGACCAGATCCGGTTTTATCTCTTCAAAATACTCCAGGCCCATCTGGCCGTTAAACGCGAGAAAAACTTTATAATTATGGGGGATCAAAAAAGAATATAACAGCTCACAGATCTCCTGCTCGTCATCGATTATTAGCACTTTCTTTGCCGTTAATCCCATCCCGGGAGGAGGAGTCCGGGCCGGGAAGCCCTTCTTCCTCTTTATCGCGTTTATATATTCAAGTATTCCATCTACATCGGTAGCTTCCAGATCGCTTACTTTAGTTCCGTCAATATAGATCTCGTTCTTGACTATCTCTATCTTCTTCTCGCTCGGGGCATTATCCTGTCCCAGCAGCCTGTTAACCGTTATATTCAGTACACGCGCCATCTTCTTGATATCGTCAAGTTTCGGCGTACGCTTACCCGACTCCCACATACCTATTGTGGATTGAGCCACGGAGAGTTTCTTGGCAAGATCTTCCTGTGACAGCTTATTCTCTTCTCTTATTTTTTTAAAACTTTCCGCGAAATCCATATGTTTGATTATATCACATATTTACGAAAAAACAACACAAAGTGTGATTTTGTGCTTGACATTATCACATTATGTGATATACTATCTTTAACGCCCGGAAGGAGGTGAGCCAACATGAGAGTTCTGGTGGTAATAGAAAGAGACGATACTTACAGGTTACTGGTAAGATTAACCACGCAAAAGCTTATTGAGGAAGTGTTGGGTCTGGTTAACAAGAAGCGTCATTCTCAGGCTATGATCTCGGTGCTTACAAAAGGATCCTTCGAAAAACAGGTCGAACGTCGTGAGCTTGATACCTTAAAGACAGATCTGATACTTTCGGAGCGCGCAGTCAGCTGGGATCTGATGAAATAACGCTCATCTTTATGCGGAATATATAGTCATCGCCAATATAACGGCAAGCGCAGAGCTCATCTTCATCGGCTTTCTCCCCGGTGTAAGAGCTTCACTAAATATTTAATAACCATCACTGTGACGCCTACGGCTATCAGGCCGGCACATACGCCTAATAGCATATCCAGTCTCCTGTTAACTCCTTCAAGCAATCTGACCACGCTATCCAGCTTAGTATTAACATCCCCGATAGAGCTATGAAGGTTATCTATGCTTTTTATGGTATCGTGAAGGAGATTGATCATCTCCTGCAGATCTTTTCCGAAGAACATACTCACTCCTCTCTATTCCTCTATTTAACTTATTTAACCAGCATCACGCCTAAGTGTTTTCTGATAAACTTCAGAATAGACCATTGATAATTACGTTCTTTAACTATCTTTTGAAATGCCTCCAGCACGGGAAAGGGATGGCCCGCTGAAACCTCATCGGCCAGGTTCAACCTCGGGTCAACATCATGCACAAGGATAAATCCGCCGCTCTTCATCATCGGCAATCCGTCTTCAATATCGGCAAGCGCCGCTTCGTAAGTATGCGCGGCGTCGACTAAATAGACTCCGACTTTCCCCTTTAATCTCCGCGCAAGGCCCGTGAGAGCGACATGGCTATCTTCACATATCAGCTCAAATCTGTCTGCGGTTAAACCTGCCGCTATTATATTTTTTCTTGCGGTATCGGGAAAACTCCTTGGCCTTCCATGACCGTTATCTACGCATATAAGATTACCGCGGCCGTTCTCGCACAGAGCTTTCGATATCCCTACCGCGCTTCCTCCGGCGTTTGTCCCGACCTCTACTACAAACTCCGGCTTATAAAATTTTACGAACGCGTGCATGAATCTTCCGTATCTGGGATGATCCGTCCCTCTTCCCTTTGCCTGCGGATCCGCGCTCAAGAAGCCCGGCAAAGGATCTTCCGGCAGAGATAAGAACAGTTTAAATAAACCCTCGTCAAGAACGAGATCGCCCGATATCCTGTGTCGCATAGTCGAAGACAAAATAACATTCTCTATAATTTTCATATCTTCATCTCTTCATTTTGCGTAATATTGTCAATATAGGCCAGGGGTTATTATATCATCCGCCATGCTCCCTGGTCAATATGGGCTGTTGGACTCATTGCTTTTCGGCGGGTTATAATGTATATTTAAGCCAGGAGGTAACTATATGAGGCTTTTCAGATTTCTATCTTTTGCGGCAATAGCGATAGTTATATCTATCACCTGTTATGCGGCTGGCGCTCGAACGGTTCAACTCGTAAGTTTTGACGGAAATGTTGAGGTAAAACAATCGGGTCAGACATCCTGGATCCCGGCTACTATGGGAATGATGATAGCTGAAGGCGATACGGTCAAGACCGCTCCGCTTTCGCGGGCGCTGCTGAGCATCGACGACGGGAAGGTAGCTACCGTGGAGGTAAAAGAGGGCTCCGAAATGCTCATCTCGGAGTTAAAACAGGGCCCGGAAGCGGACAGATCGAAGACGCTTCTGGATCTTGCGATGGGGGAAGTCCTGATAAAAGCTCAGAAGATAAGCAGTGAGGACTCGAAGTTTGAAGTCAAGACACCCACATCTTTGGTCGGAGTAAGAGGTACGACATTCAGCGTAAAGGTAGATACCATTTAATTCTTGGCTGCGGCATCCTTAGCGAAATAGATATCATCAATATATATTACGCCCTCTTTTTTCGAGACATTTATATCGCTGAATACTATCACAAACTCTTTCATCGATTTGAAATCATTTATACCGATAAAGTCGTTTAACGGTACCGTCATCTTCTTCCATTCGTCCGTTATGCCTTTGACGGTAGCCCTGCCGACTTGATCTTTGTTCTTAAGCTCTATATTCATCATCTCTGTAAACCCGGCTTTCTTATCCCCCTTCACGGAAAGGACAAGATATTTATAGCTTGAAATATCTATGCCCATAAGATTTGTAAAGAATCCGTTATACGCCGAGAACGGTGAATCTACGTCATAGGTTAACTTCAATCCGTACCCGCCGTCGCCCGCTCTCTCCAGATCGGTAAATTCGTCTTTGCATAATTGGTTAGGGTCGGAATAGAATATATTCCATGAACCCATAGAGCCGTTAAGATTATTATAATTGTCTTTTCTATCAAAATCGTCCACCAGGATCTTACCTTCTCTCAGGAAAGTTATATTCTTGTCCCAATATCGCCAGTCCCTCAGATCGTTCTCGGATATAGTCTGAGGTCCGCTTATGATCTTACCTCTCTCGACGGTCCTCTGAACGCCCTCGCCTGTGATATACTCTTTCGTATTCGGTTTTCCGTTGGCATCGAGGCCGCGAAGATAAACATTGCTTTCAAATACGCAAACTTTGGTGCTGTCGCCTCCCGCCTCCTGCATCCAGGCAGTGCCTCGCGCCCCGCAAATCGCGGTCGGGGTCTTCACCGTAAATGATGACCCGCTCTCTAACTTCTTTAAAGCTACGCGGACTTTCCCCTTAGAAAGGTTCAGTTGGGCGGGATTTATACCCTGGAATTCGATCCTGCTCTTCTCTTCGAGCCTGATCGCTTTCTCTGTGTTGGCTCCGATGATGAAGTCCGCCGAGGATCCTTCGGATGTCTCGACTATATCGCCCTTCTCGAGCACCGTAGACGTATCCATCTTCTGCCAATCCGAAGGATTATTCGCTCGCTTCACCTTAACGTCGCCCTTCACAATGAAAGTTCTATTGGTTTGATCAAGCGCTATCTCTTCTTTCGGCGCAAATGTCTTCCATGCGAAGAGAGACAGGATGCCGCAGGATAATACAATAGCAATTACAAGAACATTTTTCTTCATACCGCCTCCGGGATCTATCTTTATTAAATATGCTGCCGTCTATCTAATATTAAGGGCTACTTTATCGCAGGCCCTTTTTCCCAATCATAATTGATCTTCGGGTCGTTATAAGGGATACGCCCTTCATCAGAGGGGTCATAGATCCTTGACGTAATATATAATAAGTTTGCCGGACCCAGGACGCATTTACAACCGTGAGCCACTCCGCTGGGTATCCTCAATATAGCAGCCGGATGGTTGTCTCCCATCACTATCTCCATGATCTCTTTATTGGTAGAAGAATCGGCCCGGGTGTCGTATAGGGCCACTTTAAGCACTCCGTTCAAAACATACCACCAATCTACCTGTTTCTTATGTATATGCCACGCCTTTATCACGCCGGGGTACATCATAGAGTGGCTCCACTGGGCGAATCCCTCTTTAAAGAGATCGTCAGTAGAGCGTATTATCTCGCGAAAGAATCCGCGCTCATCGGTATTGGTTATCAAATTTTTTACTACTACTCCGTTTATCATATTTACTCCTTTGATAAATTATTCTTGATAATGTAACATTTTTAGACCGCTCTATAACCCGATAAGAAGGACCGTGCTTCTGGCATTCACAACATAAAACTC
>CAZHIO010000030.1:0-7828 GCA_964532615.1 uncultured Planctomycetia bacterium | reverse complement strand
TACAAAACCTGATCAAGCTATTGACCGCGTCCTTTGAGTAAAGAACCTTCTTCTGGGAAAAGACAGTAACCCATATGCCATTGTTGATCGTGGTGAGCCCATTATGCGGCCGAAGGAATGCAAAACCGGTGGCGCCGGTCATTGATGACCAGATAACACAGCCAGTAATAACTATAATAGTTAGAGCAAAAAACTTGCTGATCTTCATTTTCTCCAGACTCATAAACATCACTTTAGACACAAGCCTCTAAGGTTGATTAGCACAGCGACAGCGTAGAAAAGTATGATAGAGCCTATGATGATCCATGTTTTCGTCTTCACAGGGCCCCCTTTCCATCATCCAAAACCTCCTTTACTGTGGCAATGAGGATATCCACACCCTGCGACTTGTTATGATACGCGGCGGCTCCCAAGATGGTCTGAATCTGTTCTTCGACCGGATAGACGCTTGAAACAATCACTTTCATATTCCGGTCGTACTCCCTTATGACCTCATACATTGTCTTTCCGCCAACTTCCGGCATGTTAATATCGAGCAGGATCAGGTCAAAATTCTCCCGGACCAAGAGCCTGGTAGCCTCCCTTGCGCTCGAGACGTGCCTTGCGTCATACCCCTCTTCCGATAGCAGCATAGAATACGACTGCCCGATCCTTTGCTCATCCTCAACGATAAGGATTTTTTTCATATTATTCATCTTCTATCCCTCCTTTATACGATTCTCAAAGCCCGTAGCTCATACCTACCATTAATACAAACTGCCTCGCTTCCTACTTAAAGGATAGCTTATTGATGATAAACGGAAGATGAATATAAAATTAATTTTTTGTAATGTTCTTGTGGGATGCTACGCGGAAATGCGAATAGAATCAGGCGTGATAAATAGGCAAGGTCACGGTAAAGGTTGTACCTTCCCCGGGTTTACTTATTACCTCGATGTCGCCCGCATGAAACTTAGCGATCGACTTAGCGACGCTTAACCCTAGTCCGATGCTGTGGCTAGCTTCCGACTGGGGATTTCCCTTATGAAAAAAACGCTGAAAGATCTTTGGCAAGTCTTCTTCGCGGATACCTATGCCCGTATCCGAAACGGCAACATTTAGTATGCCGCCTTGCGTATTGGTGGCCAAGGCAATCTTACCGCCCGAGGGTGTAAATTTAATAGCGTTCTGAATGAGATTGAAAAGGAGACGGCTCAAGTGTAGTTTATTGCCCTTCACAATAACGGGGCCTGCAGGCATTTCGATTGAAAGCACGATCCCTTTTTCCGAAACGAGCATTTCGGCGCGTTTACCTATATCCTCAAAAAACGGGATGAATTCAAACACTTCTTTCGGAATATTCTCCGGGTTATAATCTAACCTGGTCAGAAAGGCCAGGTCTTCTACGATGCGGATCATCCTGTTAGCTTCTTCAATGGTGACTACCAAGGCTTTCCTGTAATCTTCGATATCCCTTTCCTTGCGCAGCGCGATCTGCGATTCTCCTTTAATGATAGCCAGCGGGGTCTTCAACTCGTGGCCGATACTTGAACTGAATTCCTTTACATATTCGAATGACCTCTCCAGCCTTTCAAGCATAGTGTTAAATGAATGCGCGAGACGCGCCATTTCTTCTTCAAGATTTGCGGTGTTCACCCTCGCGCTCAAACTCTTAAGGCTTATTGCACGGGTGGTCTCTGTGATATTTTCGATGGACCTGAGCATGCTTCTAGCTAACCATAAAAAAAGAGCGCCTACCAAAGCGATTGTTAAAACGGTAGCGCCGAAAATAATTATCATCATGCGCGCGGTTTTTCTCTGCAAAGAAACTACGGACTTCTCAATGAGCGATTCGTTAACATTAATAAACTCCTCGCACTTTTGATACACCGCTTCCAGGCTGTTCCACATGTCTACCAGAAGAATATTCTTTGCCGCTTCGACGTCGCCTGATTGATATAATTGTTTAGCCTTAGAGCGATCTCTTTCATATATCCCGTAGAAAGTCTTGATGTCCTGAATAATAACCTTCTCGGGTGAAGTAAAGGCAACATTTGAAGCCTTTTCAAACCAATTATGAAAATCAGTCTTCTTCTCTTCCAATCTCTGAAGCCATATCGGATCACCGCTTAAGACATAATTCGACACAAAGCCTTTTTGGCCCAACAAGGCCAGCTCTAACTCTTCGGCGGCTTTAAGGGCAGAGACGTTTTCCCGAATAGTATCTCGGAAAACGTTTTGCAAATTGATACCGATCGCAAGCGCAATGAATCCGACAAAGATGCACAAAAACACCATCGCCACGAACCCAATCGTGATACTACGACGGAAGGACCTTCTCATCTTGGTTCCTTTAGTACGTACCCCGTACCGCGGAGAGAATGGATAAGCTTCTTCTTATGATTCCGATCTATCTTGTTACGTAATCGGTTGATAAACACATCTATGACATTGGTCAGGCTGTCGAAATCCTCGTTCCAGACGTGTTCAGATATCGAAGTCCGCGTAACAACTTGATTGGCATGAAGCATGAGGTACTCAAGGAGGCTGTATTCTTTACTGGTCAGGCTGATCTCTTTATTTGCCCGCATGATCTTGTGGGTCAATTGATTCAACTCAAGATCAGCCACCTTAAGAATAGGGTTCTTATCCAGGCGCTTTCTTTTCAATAATGCGGCAACGCGAGCCAGAAGTTCTTCAAAATCGAACGGCTTGCACAAATAGTCATCCGCCCCAGCCTCAAAGCCAAACACCTTATCCTTAACATCATCGCGAGCAGTAAGCATAAGAATTAAGGTATCTATCTTCTCTGAACGAAGATCCTTACAGACTGCGAATCCGGTAGTGTCCGGCAACATAACATCAAGTATGATCAGATCGTATGGATTAGTCTCAGCAAGAAACATCGCCTTATCGCCATCAGGAGCGATATCGACCACATAATGCTCTTCCTCAAGCCCGCGCTTGATAAAGCTCGCCATTCTTTTTTCATCTTCCACTAACAATATGCGCATAATGACTTTTCGGTTATCCTTACTTATGTGTGGCAAAAGAAAAAACCGCCTCTTGGATTTGATCCAAGATGGCGGCCCGACCACCCTAACACACGCCTCTTGAAATGCTTATGCATCTCAAGACCTCTTATGATATTTATTATATCACGCAAGTATGTTAGCGCAACATGTATCTCCTCATCATCGATCGGGAAAAGCAATTATATCGCACAAGCTCATCATATCCGCACATAGCTCAGGATGCGCATTAAAGGCTTTCTCTGTATTCGCGAAACTTACCCGGTCGAGACTTTGTTGTTGTCTTTCCCTGCTAAGCTCTCTCTTTAGGTAATCTATAATGAACCCGTCTATTCTTTTCCAGACATAAGAGCTAAAACGTACGGGCCTTGGATTACCTTCTCTGTCCTTATATCTAAGGTTATAGCTTTGAATCTTATCGTATAAGATAAGCACTAGCTGAGATAGGATGTCTTCACTGAAACGACCGCGATAGGCCGGGAAGGTTATCTTATGGATTCGAGAGATAGCAAAGCCTATGTGTCGTAGAACTAGCTCATCAGCCTTTTCTTTACAGTGTCTCTTTGCCTGGGCGATGAGATGTCTTTCTTCTTGGAGAGAAAGCTTCTGATATTTAGGGATGGCATTACGATAGGTTTCAAACATTGGCGCTATATTATACAGGCAAAATGTCGTAAACCAAATTAGAGATGCTGTGGTTTTCCGGTAAAATGGCTTGACTTACGATTATTTTAAGGTATACTAATACTCGAGTCTTCTAATAGTGAAAGTCGGCGTCATGCCGTGCGTGCGAAAGCACCTAGCTATAGAAGGCTTATTTTTTTGGTATCAAACTCATTCGCTTTACTATAAAAGTTATTAGGGTATTTGACCGTATCGTAAATATCCCAGACGAAGCTCACCTTATCCTTCACGAAATTAAAGTACCTCATCTCTCCTTTTACGAACACCCTGTATATCGCCCAATTCATGTAATCAATCACCTGTAAGCACGGCTCCCCTGTCGGGACCTGGGACTGGATATTAACGTTCGATCTAATCTTAATAAAGAACTTCTTCTCAAACTGATCCTTGGCACGTTCAATCGCTTTTTCTAGTGGCTCTTGTCGTGTGCTGGATCCTCGCTTTGAAAAATAGATATGATTCGTCTCCGCTCTATGCAGAACGTTCTTAAATAGCTGGGAGATAAGCGAGCCGTAGAATTTATTCTCATCACAACTATGTTTCTTAAAAACACCTTCAATTTTGCGGGCGACCACAAATTGCGCCTTAAAATTAAGGGCACTTAGGCACTTATACACTTCTTGTCGTACCTCTGGGCAGTCATCGGTAGCATGAAAATGCTTCAAAGACATTTGAACTGATGGAATGTCTTTTAAATACTGGTCATTTCCGATCTTTTCTCGCACCTCCTGGAGCGCTTTCCTTATATGCTTTGGATCTTCTGTCTGGATAAAACCAAGCATGAGAATCTTCGAGCATCCGTCTTTGCCTACAATATAATCGCCATGCTTATTGAAGAAGCAGGGATCGCCTGATTCATCAACATAATAATATATGTCGCCTTTAAGTGTTTTTTTCATATAGTGTCTGCTATCTTACCACTAACTATAATTTGATACACACATTAATTATCCTACCAAAGCCCATTCAAGTAAGTATTCAGAATTCTCCAGCAAACCGCATGAAACTAACGATATCCGACACTAGATAGGTTGATAGGTATTATTGGCTGGTTAGTCCCTGGACTTACTGATGTCGCGAAGGAGAGATAGATTGCCGCTTATTAGCGCGAGCTTCTTCTGTTTGGTCCAGCGCTTGATCTGGGATTCACGCTTGAAGGCGGCGAATTGACTTGAGCGAGGTTCCTGGTAGACTAATTTAACCGGCGTACGAGTCCTGGTATAACTGCCGCCTGATTTCTGATTATGCTCATTTAACCGACGAGAAATATCGGTAGTTACTCCTGTATAAAGAGAGCCGTCTGAGCATTGAATTATATATACATGCCACATAAAGTCATTGTTTGTGGTTCGACGCGCTCGCCTGATGACAGCAAAAGCTCGCTTGCTCACCACATCCTGAGCAAGCGAAAACCTCTCCAGTTTACCTGAAGAGGTTTTCGCGCGTCGAAAGATGGTGAGGGGCAGAACCCTATCTAACAAATGCCTATCTTGTGCTTGTAAAATGTCCAAAATGTCCGGTCATTTTTGACTGGAAATGATGTAACTATCTGCACTGCAAACAATAACGAAATGTCCAATCCTAAAGACCGGACATTTCGTTATTTATCCTCATTACACCCTTAAAAAAATGGGTGCCTATTTGCGCTCGCCCAGTTTATGATCAAGCATGAATAACCCATTCGTAGAATCTTTTATGCGTTTCAGCTTCTCGATGATGAGCGCGGCACTTGCCTCTTCCTCGACCTGTTCATCTATAAACCATTTCAGCATCGATTCCGTAGCGTAATCGTTATCTTTTTTAGCGAGATTGACCAGGCCGTTTATAAGCCCGGTAACTTTTAGCTCATGGGCATACGCATCCTCGAAGGCCGCAAGAGGTGATTTCCACTCTGTCTTCGGCGTATCTATTCCGGCCAAAACAACCCTCCCGCCCCTCTCAAAAACGTACTTATAAAACTTCATAGCGTGCTCATTCTCTTCTTTCGCCTGGATCTTCATCCACGCAGCAAACCCAAGCCAGTTATTCGCTTCAAAATACGCTGCCATGCTCAGATACAGATATGACGAATAGAGCTCGGCATTGATCTGTTCATTTATTGCCTTTTCAATCTTTTCACTTATAACCATTTTCGGTCTCCTTATTGTTATTCAGCCTGCGATCCTTGTCATCTCTTTTTGATAACAGATCAGTCACCGCCACCTGCCTTCTTCACAACATCTATCGCTACTTTTGCCATGGTAACTCCTCCTTGTTAAAACGTCCACTACGCAAACAAGTTTCTGAAGCACCTTACCATGTCTGCAGCTCGTCGCTGCTCTCCTTTAAACGGGATTATACCCCTGTCAACTCATTGAGTCAAAGGTTTTAGGGTTATTATGGTCAGCGCTGCAGGGAAAACACGATAGCTACCTGCATGCGTAGCAAAGGTCTTCGCAGTTCTTTCGGAAAGGGCGGAAAAGGGCCGGCTCGCCTTATAGTCTGGACCGCTTCTTCATCCAACATCTCCGAGCCTGAAGAATTCATTACAATGATATCTTGACCAGTCCCATTTGACAGGACGGTAAAACCCATGCCGACCGTGCCCTCTATTCTGCGCCTCTTTGCCGACCCGGGGTATCTGCGCGACTCCTGTATCCTTTGCTTCACAGCGTCCTGATAACGAACCATCTCTTCCTGGGCAGGGTCGATCAACTCAATCTTTTCCCGTGCCGTCTCTTGAGGACGCTCCACCGGCACGATCTCTTTAGGTAGGGGTACAGATTCGGGGGTCTTTTGTTTCTCTTCCATTTTTTTTAACTTCTTCTCATCTCCTATAACATCTACCTTCGGCAAAAGCATCGGTTTTTCTATCTCTATATTCACCAGGATCTCTTTCGGATGCTGAATCCGGCTCGAGGGTATAGTAAATCCCGGCATGCCAAATACGGCGCAATGCCCCGCCACAGAAACTATGAAAGCTGCTATAAGCGCGCTATTTTTCATCTTCTTTCCCTACTATCGTTGAAAGCACCAGGCCGTCAGCATTGGCCGCTTTAGCGATATCCATGACGCGAACAGCTAATTTTAAATTAACACTTTCATCGGCTTTAATGATAACGGTCTTTGAGACCGATTTTTCGAGGCGCTCTACCAATTTCTGCTGAAGCTCCGTTACCGGAAACGTATCGCCATCGATAATGATCTCTCCGCCAGCATTGACAAAAATCACCATATTTTCATTCTTCTGCGATTGGGCATTAACAGCTTTCGGCAATTTAATCTTGAAACCGGATTCGGATATGAAGTGAGATGACAGCACAAAAAATATGAGCAATAAAAATACCATATCTATAAGGGGGGTCATATTTAATTCCACCGAAGGCCTTTTGCGGCGTTCAAACTCTAAAGAAACCATATAAGAAATCCTTTCACCTAATGAATACTAAATATATCAGACGCCGTGTTCTTTAATTCAATCGCACGGTTATCGACGATTCCTTCGAAATAATAATAAAATATCAGTGTTGGAATCGCCACAAATAATCCCGCCGCAGTCGTTAGTAGGGCCTCCCATATCCCGCCGGCCAATACCACGACATCTGCGACCCCGCCGATCTTCTCTATCTTCATGAAAGTCTGGATCATCCCCGTAACGGTTCCCGTGAGTCCAAGCAGGGTAGAGATATTTCCGATAATAGACAACGCGCGTAGGTGCCTCTCGCCATCCTCCAGTTCCCGGGAGCCAATCCTGCGTAGTAGCTTCTGCCGGTCGTCTGCTGAATGATCCGAGATCTTGATACCGATCGCCAGAAAACGGCCAAGAAAACTGCTGTCTTTTTCCGCTGTTCGGGAAGCCTCTTCGGTTTTACCGGCCTTCAATAAAACACCTACCCTTTCAGCCAGATTACCACTCTTCGCGCGCGTGCGATAAAAATAATAAGCCCTCTCCAGAATAAAAGTCACGGAGACGATCGAGCATACCGCAATCGGCCACATGAGAAACCCGCCCTTAATAAACATGCTGAACATGACGCCTCCCGCTAGATAGGTTTTTTACAAATAATATGAAGAATCCCTTCATGCTCGCCCACCGAAACATCCACGCCGTAGACATCGGCAATATTTTCACGAGTCAACACTTCGCGCGGAAT
>CAZHIO010000029.1:0-7871 GCA_964532615.1 uncultured Planctomycetia bacterium | reverse complement strand
ATTGTTGCCATACTTCGCCGCAACGAAAAATGGTTGCTATCCAGCAATATTAATTATCAGGTAAACCCCGGGGAGATCCTGATAAGGTTCCCGGCGGATCGTGTATTGCGGTATTTTGATCATACCAAGCTTACGCCCCTCGCCGGTTCCGAGGCTGAAGTCTTAGGCGCAGTCTCACGACAGTTTGTTATGAAAGACCTGCCGGGATACAAAGTGCCATCAGGCGGTGCGGCTTCAGGTTCGGGTGAAAGTATTTTGCCGGAGGAAATTATAGAGATCCACGCTATCGGCACCGAGGAAGGCAGTCGCGCAAAACAAGGATACGCTTATCTCTTGATAGACACATCCGGGGGTGGAGAAATATTGGATGTCAGCTTAATGAATCCTGATATCGGAAGTTTTTATACTTCGAAACATCGAAATGGTAGAACCGTGCTTCTTCAGGTAAATCACATAAAAGGTTCCATAGAGATATACGATCGCGATGAGGCGGTAACTGATAGTGCCGTTGCGGTTGCAAAGAGCCTTGCGACGAGATGGATAGAGACTTACAGAAAAGAAGGAGTCTCTGACAAAAGCAAGAACCTTATAAGCGCTCAAAAAACCGATATCCCGACAGCGATAAGCGGCGGAATATTAAATAAGATTTATGTCGAAGACGATATGGCGGTTAATAGCGTCGTCTGCCCGGATGATAAACCGGTTAGAGCCGTATACGGCGGAGCGGGAACGGATATATCTAACTTCCTTCTGTCTACTAATGCTGCGCAGGGCGTATTCATCGCCCGTTATAGAGGGTTAAAACAGATGGATCTTGAAAGAGGCCGGTCGCTGCTGTCATCCTACAGGCAGGAACTCCCGGTAAATGCCGATTATATCGTCAAGAAACGACAAGCGGGATATGCTGCAAATACAGGAGTGGGCTGGGGTATAAGACAGATAGTGGAGCAAATAGTCTTTGAATTAGCGTTTTTAGGTGTAAAGGATTTCGCTGTAAGGACTGATGGAAATGGCCGCCCTGAAATAGTCTTCATGTGGACATATCCGGGCCGGAGGGCCAGAGAGAGGGTTATTAAATTCGTGGATGAGGACGTCACCAAGGCCGATAAATATGCCGATGTTCTTATAGAGCCTATGGACTTATATTATCAGCGGGCCGCGGAAAATATTCCTGCCGACTATACAAAGAGCGACTGCTTTATAAATAAGATTGCCGATTCTATGAAGGAAGGCGGCTATTTTGTCACTGATGATTATGCCACTGCCTATACTTATGCGACCAAACCGGCCGAGTTCCCTATTGAGTTTCCCGAAGTCGCGGTTCCGGGGAGAGACGGACGTATCGAGCCTATCTATAAGCTTCGTTATCATCCAGCATTTAACGAGGGCGAAGGCCCGGACAGTCTATGGTTCCACTACGGCTGGCGCGTAACTGTCCGGCAAAAGACCACAAGTCGCGCAGAGGCTTCCAAGACATTTAGTTCGAATGGAGCCGAAGATATTGAAGCGGCCATCGATAAGCTTAATCGCATAACTGAAGAGGCCGTCACTGGATATAAGACACCGGACAAAGATCTGAGTAATTTTGTGTATAATTACAATCCGCTCGGTAAAGGGCCTTATTGGGCATCGTCCTATGGAGATGCGGCAATGCTGCTGTCATATGCCGGGGCAAATGAAGGTGACACCATATTGGATGTGGGCCACGGCGCAGGCGATACCATATCGCTTTTGGCTCATCTATTCAAACTTCGCGCAAAAGGAATAGAGATAGTGCCGGAACATAATCAGTTCGCAGTCTTTCTGCGGGACCTACTGGTCAAAAAAGGGTATCTGAAAAAGGACCAGGTCGTCTTGGAAAATAAGGATTTCATGGATACGAGCATAGATTTCTCGAATTACGACTTCATATATTATTTCTGTTTAGGAACCAACGACAAGAAAGAGTTGCTCTCTAAACTGCTAACGGTAAAGATCGGCGCAAAGATATTGATGTACGGAGATTATGAACCAAAGATAGAGGCCAAGCTTAATAAAGATAATGGTTTCATAAAGGAAATTTGGGGAAAAGACGAATTTTTTTCTAAAGGCAAAGCGCGTATTTACACGCGGGTCGGCCAACCGGCGCTTATACCATTAAAACATGGCGTCGTAGTAGCCGACAGGCTGTGCCGTGCGGATCTCGCGGATAGACCGATCGCCGATGACGAGAGAATAATACTATCCGAAAGCTTGTTCACAGACGATAGTGCGGGGTTGGAACAGGTACGCTTAGCCCTTGCGAGCATATTGAACAAACCCGGCTCCCATATCGAAATACTGAACGAAAAGGATATGATGGAACGCGTTACGAATGCCAAGTCTTCGAAGAATAAGATTGCGGCCATACTGTCACAGGAAGATATCGATAAGAACCATAACTGGAAAGACCCCGGCAAGGCAGAACTGATAAAAGCGACGGTTCTAATCGCCGGCGATAAGCTTACGGACGCTAACTATCTGTATTTAACGGGGCTCATAGGGTATGCCCGGGCAGTAATGACCGGAGACAGAGATAGGGTCGTCAGATATTATAAGCTTCTCACCGGAAAGGATCTCGATCCTGACGTTTTAGGGATGCTCGACATGTCTGATTCCAAGAACACGATACTATTTGCAATAAAAGCTATACTCAAATTCAGGCCGATAGTAAAGATAGACCCCGCCAAACTGAACGATCTCCGCATTGCTATGGAGAATTTCCTGATATCGGCTTAATTCGGAGGGCCTCAAGCTCCTGTATCTTTCTCTTCAACTCCATCATCACCAGCTCCCTGTCCACCGCCACAGAGGCAAACCCTTCTGAAATTTTCACCCTGTCTTGCAGCTCTTTTTCCATTATCTTACGCTTAGTGACATCGCGTACAAAAAATAACGTCCCGCGCTGCTCTTTGAACGCGTATAAAATAACAGATGCCTCGACATCGATCACTGAATTATCCAGCCGCAGATATTTCTGCTCTAAAATGCAAACAGATTCCCGGTCTTCATTGATCTTCTTTATGCATTCCTCCATAGCGGAGCGGTAATCCGGATGTATTCTTTCCATGATTGGCTGGTCTACCAGCTGATCTTTTGACTGTGCTCCAAATAACTTTATAGCGGCATTGTTTACATAGACAAAGCTGTCCTGGCTCTGTATAAAAATAGCTTCGGGCGCGCTATCTATCACAAATCGAAAATACTTTTCGCTTTGCTGCAATGCTTCTTCCGCCTTCTTATGGCGTTTTCGCATTTCCGCCGCTTTCGACTCACGCTCAATGGCTGAGACCAGACGCGTAAGATTGTCTTTCATTATATAATCATGCGCACCTGCCTTCATGGCCTCTACTGCCTTGTCCTCGCCAATCTTACCGGATAACAGGATGAACGGGATATCGAGCTTCTTCTTGCGTAAAAGATTTAACGCAGCCAATCCGCTGAAACGAGGCATGGCATAATCTGCTATAACGATATCCGGCAGCTGCCTGCCGACAGCCATTTCCATGGCTTCAGGCGTATCAACCCTCTCAAAAACCGGATCATACCCGCCGGTCTTTAGCTCGCGCACTACTAGAAGCGCGTCATCTTCTGAATCTTCTACGATCAGGACTCGTATGGGTCTACTCATTCATCTCCTCCGCTGGCGCTGTAACTTTTCTCCTGTTCACCGTCATAAGGAAGGCTTTCACTACCTTTGGGTCGAATTGCGTTCCGGAATTCTTTTCTATTAATTTTATGGCTTCTTTTTTTGAATACATCTTTCTATAAGGACGGTCGGAAACAAGAGCCTGATAAACATCTGCGACCGCAACTATCCGCGCGCCTATCGGTATCGCCTCTCCCTTTAGGCCATCAGGATATCCGGCACCATTCCACCATTCATGATGGTGAAGTATGAGCGGTATTATGCCGTGCAGCAGCTTGAGGGGCCGTATTATATCCACTCCTATCTGCGGATGTTTCTTGACCTCTTCAAATTCTCTCTTCGTAAGTTTGCCGCGCTTACTCAATATTTTATCCATTATACCTATCTTGCCCAGATCATGCAGGATACAGGCCTGCTCAATGCGCCTGATATCGTCTTTTGATAACTTCATCATCCTTGCGATATCGGCGGCATAAAAAACCGTCTTTTCAACATGTTTTCCGGTTGTATGGTCCTTTAACCCTATCGTTCTTGCGAAGGCGAAGATGGCTTCGGCGGCGCTCTGATTCCCCCTCATCGTAAGTTTTTCTATTTTTCCTCTCAATGATTCAACTTCCGAGCCCGCCATGTCACGCTCAAGGTTCGCCTTATTCTTGCTTTTTAAGTCGAGGGAGGAATACACGGAATTTCCCCCATCTTCTTTCACTCTGTTTAAAATAGTATCCGTGAGCCCGAACAGCTCCATACCTTTTGTTACCTTGTCTTCCGGATATGAGGCGACAGCGAAGCTCAGTTTAAGCTTGATAGGTCGGGATTTATCGCCAAAAGTATCCAGCACTATCGCATTCAACAGGCGCTCGGCCAGCCGCAGCGCGCTGATCCTTTCCGCTCCGGGCAATATAATGACAAACTCTTCGCCGCCGAACCTGATTAAGATATCATACGGACGCAGCATTTTCTTTAGCTTTAACACTAACTGTTTTAAGACTATATCACCGGTTTGATGGCCATAAACATCGTTAATGGCTTTAAAATAATCCAGATCTATCATGGCCACCGAAAAACTGCCGCATTCTCTTTTGGCGCGGTGAAACTCAGCCTCTATGGCATCTTCTAAATAGCGGTAGTTGTAGATGCCCGTGTGCGGATCTATTAACGCCATCTTTTTAAGCTTTTTATTCGATGCCAGGAGATCACGATTAAGCATTATTATTTTATTTTCGGAAGTTCTGCGCTCATCCAGCATAAAAGCGTTCTCCAGAGCCACGGCCGCATTGGCGGCAAGACCCTGCAACATAAATATATCCTGCGACTCGAATGGCAGCCTGTCCTTCTTGTTATATACTTCGAAGCAGCCAATGAGATCTCTTTTATTGCTTAATATGGGCACGTTAACAATATTATATAGATCTAATCTTTTCTGTTTTTCAGGGGCGACCCCGGGGTCTCTCTCAGCATCGTTGGAAATATACGGTTTCTTAGCATCGATAACCCGCTCAGCCACGCTATCACCTATTTCAAAAGCGCGATCTATAGTCTCAAGCCTGCCTTTATTGCTATATTCGGTAAACCTGATCTTCCCATTCTTCAACAGGCCCGCACTCCCGCTCGTACCATCAACCAGCTCTATCGCAGCCGTAATAAGAGTACGTAGGATGACCGGTATTTCCAGAATCACATTAATATGCTGACTTGTGCGGGAAAGTATCTCCAGCTGATAATCCCGCCTCACCATCTCCTTATCTACCGCTTTCTTCTGTCGTCTTAAGTTGGCTTCCTCAAGCTCTCTTTTCACAGCAGGAATGAGCCGGCTTAAATTATTCTTCATTATATAATCGCAGGCGCCCAATTTCATGGCCTCAACAGCTGTTTCTTCACCGATCTTGCCGGAAACTATTATAAATGTCACATCCGGATCTTTCTCCCGCACGAGCCTCAATGCCTCCAGGGCGCTGAAACCCGGCAGATTATAATCGGCTATGACGAGATCCCAAGGCCCTTTTTCAAGCTGTTCTTTCATCGCCGCCGAATTGTCCACACGTTTTGATGACACTTCAAATCCGCCCTGCTTTAGCTCACGCAGTACGAGCATAGCGTCGTCTTCGGAATCTTCTACTATCAAAACTCGCAGAGCTTCGGCCATCTCTTCACCTATTTTTGTACGGATGGAGTTTCGTTTAATACGAGCCAATAGAGGCTTAGCTCATTAACGACATCGGTAAACTTTTCAAAATCCACGGGTTTTCTTATGTAGCTGTTGGCTCCGTTATTGTAACCCTGCACAAGGTCGGCTTCCTCCTTCGACGAGGTGAGAATTACTACCGGAATAAATTTTGTCCTTTGATCGGCGCGTATTCGCTTTAACACCTCAAGGCCATCCACTTTAGGGAGTTTTATGTCGAGCAGAATCAAGGCGGGAATGATACTCTCTTCGCCAAGCAGATACTTGAGCGCCTCTTCGCCGTCATGCGCCACAACAACCTCGTTCAGTATCTTGTTTTTCTTAAAAACCCTTAATGTCAGCTCAATATCATCAGGGTTGTCTTCAATCAGAAGTATAGCTTTTTTTTCCATCTCATCCTCCTTGGTTTTATTCCGTCATCTAAAGCGTAAAATAGAAGGTGGCGCCTTGTCCCACGCTGCCTTCGGCCCATACATATCCGCCATGACGGTGTATTATTCGCTTAACTATAGACAGGCCTATGCCCGTCCCCATAAATTCCGATTTGGAATGCAGCCGCTGGAACGGGACAAATAACTTATCAATGTAGGCCGCGTCGAAACCGGCCCCGTTGTCCCGAACAAAATAAGCTCTTCGACCATCTTTTTGAATGTACCCAAATTCTATTTTTGCATGCGCTTTCTTGGCTGTAAATTTCCAGGCGTTGTCCAATAAATTTCTAATAACAAGACCCAGCAATGTCGCATCCCCGCTTACGACAACACCTGGCTCTATGACGAACTCCGTGTCTCTCGACGGTTCGATCTCTTTGAGTTCTGAACCTACGGATTGGGCTATCTTGCTCAAATCGACATTCTCATGGGCTATAGCGGCCTGCGATACATGCGCAAGGTTAAGCATGTCATCTAAAAATTGAGCCATAAGATGGCTCGCGGACCTTATATGGTTCAAATGCCCTTTACATTCTTCACTGAGCGATCCGACGGAGTCTTCAAGTAATGCCTTACTGAACCCGTCGATACTTCTTAGCGGAGCGCGCACATCGTGCGCCACGGAATAGCTGAAAGCGCTCAGCTCCTTATTGACGGCTTCGAGGGCCTGCGTTCGCTCCACCACCATCCCCTCAAGGTGATCGCGGTACTTTGCCAACTCCTCTTCCGTCTTTTTTCGTTCGGTGATATCGTGAGCGATCTCGATCGCGCCTGTAATATTTCCATCAGCGTCTCTTACAGGGGATGCCCTTACTACCCAACATCCTTGATCGGCAGGCCAGTGCGGCTGGTTTTTAGGCGTCAACTCGCCGCTTTGCGACGTTCCTGTTTCTGTTGCTTTTGTTACAGGGCAGTTATTGCAAATTCTGTCAAGGCCCCACGCATGATAGCATTTCTTTCCTTTTATAGCCGTTAGCGATGATCCCGTTGAATTCAAATATGCCTTGTTTACCCACTGGAGATTATGGTCGGTATCATGGTAAGCGATTATCTCACTGGCATTATCAAGGATAAGAGCCTTTTCCGCTTCCGATCTTCGCAGTTCATCGGTCTGCTCGCCGATACGGCTCAGCAGGCTATTCACCGAAGCAATGAGAAGCCCCAATTCATTGTCGGCGTACGCCGCCGGCACGGGCAGCTGGACGCTCTCAAATTTGCGGGACTCTATTGCGGAGATCCGGTCGATCACTGAGACGATGGGTTTGGTCATGGTAAGATAAAAAACGAACAGCAGGGTGACGAAGAGAATTATTATGGTAATGAACCTGTTTATAAAGACAGCCATTAACTGCTTGATAAGGGTATCGGTGATCGCGGTTTTATCGATATAGATCTTAAGCGTGCCGACGTGCAATTTTTCTTTTCCATAGAGGAGGCGCGTGAAATAGACTTCTTTGATCTTTATAAAAGAAGTGAGCCTGTCAGATAACGCGGATGCCTTCCGGCGTTCTTTGGAAAAGGAAGCGATGGCAGACCCGTAATTGTCATTAAGGGAGATGCTATAGATAAAGGGCGACTTTGAAAGTCTCTG
>CAZHIO010000028.1:0-7885 GCA_964532615.1 uncultured Planctomycetia bacterium | reverse complement strand
GCGGTCCAGAAGAAGCTCACCCAGCTGTTTAAACACTATCCTCTTAACTCTGTCCATTACATTTCCCTTTTCACTTATTCTTGAATAACCGCCCAAGATCATCGACATCTGTGGTTCGTTCAAATGCCTCGTCGTATGTAATGCTCTTATTCGCGTAAAGATCGTAGAGAGACTGGTTCATCGTCTTCATTCCGTCTTTTTTGGATGTCTGTATGACAGAGTACAGTTGATGCATCTTGGATTCTCTCATCATGCTGCGTACCGGCGGAGTCGCCATAAGGATCTCAATGGCAAGCACCCGTCCGGGGCCTTCCGCTCTGGGGATCAGCTGCTGGCTCAGGACCGATAGAAGCACGAATGAGAGCTGTGTACGCACTTGAGGCTGTTGATGAGATGGAAACACATCCACTATCCTGTTAACAGTCTGGACGCAATCGGAAGTGTGCAGTGTAGCAAATACGAGATGGCCCGTCTCGGCGATCACTAAAGCGGCTTCTATGGTCTCGAGATCCCTCATCTCGCCTATCAATATAACATCGGGATCCTGTCTTAAAACATGCTTCAGGGAAGCGCTGAAAGAGTGCGTATCGCTGTTTACTTCCCGCTGATTGACTATCGACTTCTTGTTCTTGTGAACGTACTCTATAGGATCCTCTACGGTAATGATGTGGCAGGAGCGGTTGGTATTTATCCAGTCTATCATAGAAGCGAGGCTTGTCGATTTGCCGCTGCCGGTTGAACCGGTCAATAAGACTAATCCTTTTGGCCTGTTGCATAGATTTATCGCCACATCGGCCGGTAGTCCGCATTTCTCGAAAGACCATATGCTGTTAGGTATAAGCCTGATAGCCGAGGCGACCGAGCCTTTCTGCTTAAATACGTTAACCCTGAAACGTCCGATCTCACCCGCGCCGATCGCTATATCGAGCTCCAACTCCTGCTCGAACTTCTCTATCTGAGCTTCGGTCAACAGGCTGAATATCAGGCTTCTCGATTCCTCATCGGAGAGAGGGTCACGGTCCACCGGCACAAGATTCTCGTCGATCCTTAACTGAACCGGCGATCCGGAGGTTATATGAAGATCGGAAGCCGTCCTGGAAGCCATAAGTTTTAGCAGGTCTTTTATATTATGCGGCATTTAATATTCTCCTGTGCTTTTTTGAAAAAGTGCGGTCATGACTTTCCGTTCGCCTCTGGCGCTACATGGAAGCGAGAGCTTTCGCGAGAAGCTCGTCGCTTGTTATACCGTCTATCGGATTTTCACTTACGCCCACCTTCACGACAAAAGCTTTCTTCCCGTCTTTAAGCATGTTCGCGTTCTCGATCTTCCCGCATAACTCATTTGCTATATCGGTGGCTTCTCTCTTATTCTTCTCCGGGAGCAATACCGCGAACTCGTCGGCTCCTATGCGGCCGGCTCTGCCGATCGGTAAGTTATTATCTCTTATCACCTTGGCTACTCTCTTAAGAGCCTCATCCGATGCGGCATCTCCGTTAACCTCCCGGAATTTCGCGTAATTTGCGATCATGAAGATGATGAATGCGCATGGCCTCTGATAAAATATAGCCCTCTTGATCTCTTCGTCCAATCTCATGAGCAGATAGCGCTTATTGAAGAGCTCCGTAAGTTCGTCTGTTATGGAGAGCTCTCTGTTCTTCTTCTCCAGCACACTGCGCTCTATAGCTATCGTGATATGCTTGGCGAATACCGACATGAGTTCTATATCGTCTTTTGTATAGTTAAAAGCGCTCAAACGGTTACCGAGGATCAGAAGCCCGAATATGGCTTTATTTGAATGGAGCGCCATCGCGACAAAATTAGTCAGGCCGTGCGCTATTCTGAAATCATCCAGATCTTTAGAGAGCTTCATTCCTTCTTCGACCTGAACCATCTTCTTCGTCTCAAGGACTTTTTCGAGAACTCCGCGGCCTTCCTTTTTTATCACGATATCCAAAAGATCCTCGTTTACGATATTAAAACAGAACTTGGAGATGAAATCTCCGCCTTCGCCTCTCGGCAAATATAATACCCCGTAACCGGTATCGGATATAGACGCGGCCTTTGTAACGGCAAGCTCTAAAAGCGGTTCTATCTGTATAGAGCCGGAAGATATAATATCATCGAGCTGTAATAGGCCGGATAGCGCGTTCACTTTCTTCTGCATATCCGAACGCATACTCTTTACGCTCTGCCCGTAATTTTTTATCTCATTGAGGTTTGATCTTATTATCTTGGTGAGAAAATTTATCGACTGGCTTATAACGCCGAGTTCATCCTGATCGATAAGATCTATCTTTCTGTCATATTCTCCGCCGGCGATTTTTCTGGCCTCACGGGCGATATCGATCGCCGAGTTGACGATACTGATCGCGATTACATACCCGAGAATGGATATGACTAACGACACTATTATGACTATGGAAAATGACGTTAAATCGCTGAATCCGGGAACAAGAAAAGAAGATATCAGATAAACGCAGCTAAGAATAGGTATGACAGCCATAAGACTGAACGCTATCATCAGCTTATACCTTAAACTCTTATTAAATATGGAGACCTTTTCAAGCACGGAAACTTTTCTGACAGCTAACATATAAAGCCCCCTAATGGATTAGACGACATAGTCATGTTATTACGTTAATAGTGGAAAGTATACTATACGGAAGAGCGTTTGTCAAACCACTGAACATTTATGAAGTCCCAGGGTAGGATCTCATCCGCATCTTTTACCCTCGATACGTAGAAGGATCCGTCTATTCCGAGCTTATCAAAAGCCGAACGCCATATATCGAACCTGAAATGCTCCTGCCATCCGTCAAACTTCGCGCCCGCCTTCCAGGACTCGTACACAACCTCGGACAATCTCCTGTCCCCTCTGGATAATATAGCCTCAAGGCGGCTCCTGTCAAATCTGTTAAAATCAAGATCTATAAGGCCGGACTTAAGGCCGCTGATCAGCGCCGCCTTCTTCTTTTCCAGCGAATCGATACTATCCATGGCGTCCCTCTGAAATGCCGTATGAGGTTTCGGCACAAAAGCGTTTATGCTTGCGGTTATTTGTGCCGGCCGGCCGTCGAAATCTTTCTTAAGGTTTGATATCTTACGTATAAGATCTTTTATACCCTCGATATCTTCCGGCGTTTCACCGGGAATGCCTATCATGAAGTACAGCTTTACCTTGCGCCAGCCTTTCCGGAAAGAGTCTGATGCGGCCAGAAATAGATTTTCTATATCGATATTTTTGTTTATGGTCCTTCTCAGTTTATCGCTTCCGGCTTCAGGCGCAAATGTAAGTCCCGATTTCTTAGTCTCGGATATCAAAGCCGGAAGGTCCTCGAGCGACTTCTCGACGCGAAGCGACGGTATTGATAACGAAACGGCCTTGCCGCAGAACTCTCTGTTAAGCTCTCTTATTGTGTCATGGAGCTCCGAATGGTCTACGCTCGATAGCGACAGAAGCGATATCTCGTCATGTCCCGTAGCCTCATAAGCTTTCTTCGCAAGCTCCAATATGGTCTTTCCGGAACGTTCTCTGGGCGGCCTGTATATGACTGTCGCCTGACAAAACTTACAGGCGTGTTTGCACCCTCTCATTATCTCGATCGCGATGCGGTCATGTATTACGCTTATGTTAGGCACCACCTGATCTACCGGATAGAATGCCCCGTCCAGATTATCTATAATTCTTTTCGCTATCTTCCCGGGGACATTTTCGTCGCGCGGGGAAAAACTTTTGATCGTTCCGTCCTCTTTATAATCAACTCTATACAGCGAAGGAACGTAAATTCCTTTTATTCCGGATAGCCCCCGCAATATGAAGTCTCTTCGTCCGGCCGCCAAAGAGCCTGCGCTCTTATACACATCGACTATCTCGCCGACAGCCTCTTCGCCGTCGCCTATCAGAAATGCGTCAATGAATTCAGCTACGGGCTCGGGATTATAACAGGCCGGGCCTCCGGCGATTATTATAGGGCAGTTGTCGTCCCTCTCCGCACTCCTGAGCGGAATGCCGCCGAGGTCCAGCAAATTCAGCACGTTCGTATAGGAGAGCTCGTACGTAAGGCTGAAGCCGATAATATCGAAATCCTTTATGGGCCTGCGCGACTCAAGGCTAAAGAGGCTGATCTTGTTCTTTCTGAGGATCTCTTCGAGATCAACCCACGGAGAGAAGACCCGCTCGCACAGGCAGTCCGGACGTCTATTCAGTATCCCGTAAAGTATCTTTATGCCGAGATGGCTCATGCCTACTTCATAAGTATCCGGAAAAGCGAGCAGTACCTTAACCTTGTCGGGAGTCCACTCTTTCCTGATGGCATTCCATTCCCCGCCGGAGTACCTGCCGGGTTTCTGCACTGTCAGAAGAAGCTCTGTAAGCTTTTCATTTTCCATGTATTGTCTGCTCATCCCTGTAAGGCTTAAGAAGGTCCATCAACTCCTGCTTGACTTTATAGCCATATTTTAATGCCAGATCGCACTCTTCTACAGCAAGCTCATACTTACACTGCATGTAGTAGGCAACGGCGAGATTGTTATGAGCTGTAGCGTTCGTGCCCTCCAGCTCTATCGCTTTAAGACATAGCGCCTCAGCCGACTCCGGATTGCGTTTTATTATCTGAATAGCGGAAAGATTTACATATATATCCGGATGATCGGGGTTCTCTCTAAGCATCCGGTTGTACATATCGATAGCTTCGCTATGCCTGCCGGCCTTCTCGTAAGCCAATGCCAGATCGTTATTGGCCTTAACACTCCGGGGAAGGGCTTTCAGTGTCATCTCATATAGATTAAGCGGATCCCTCCAATATAAGACCTGCGATGCCGCTATGTAAGAAGATAAAAGTATCAGCCCTGCGACCGCGATCATGACAGGGATCTTTAAATATTTGACGAAGTATATGCGCTCCAGATAAACAGCCGCGGCTATAAATATACCGATCGACGGAAGATATAGCCATTGCCGGACGGAGTACGTTCCTCCGATAGGATACAGTATTAATAACGAGAAGAGCCCCGTCAGAAACCAGATAAATGCCAGGCCCGCCAGCGGGGCGGACTTTCTCGATCTGAAAGCAAGAAACAATAACATGGGCGTCATCGCTATCCCAGCTATTACCGGGGAAGATGAAAAGTTTATAGGCCTGTCCGCGCACTGTGTCTTCAGGCATTGTGGGGATATTAATAATTTCAGATGATCGGTGATCGCTGAAAAAAATCCCGGCAATCTCTGTAAACTTGTAGTCTTGAACGCGATGTTGCTGTCAATAATGATATCTCTTAGCAGAGTAGCCCGCAGCACCGCATATGATACCGCTATAAGTATGAGCGGTATCGCCAGCCTCATATCGGTTTTCTTCCTGAATTGATAATTGTAAAATAATAATAAAACGGGAACGATAACGGTATTTTCGCGCGACAGGATAGATAATATGAACGCGAATATTACAACCAAATAAGCGGAGACGCTCGCCTTTTCGGAATACTTTACGTAAAAGATAAAAGTTATTAAGGCAAATAGCGCGGAGAGCGGTCCGGCCCTCGCCGATATATATGATACTGTCCCGGTATATGCCGGATGCACCGCAAATAGCACTGACGCGACAAAAGGTATAATCCCGGACGAGCATATCAGGCATAACAACCAGTATAAAGAGACCGCAACTAAAAGATGCAATATCACATTTGTTAGATGATATCCTGCGGGATCGATTCCCCATACGGCGTGATCGGCCGCATAGGTGAGCATCTGTATGGGGCGATAGAGATAAAATGTCTTATCCAGATACGAATAGACGCCGCATTCTGTAAAAATCCGGGCCATCTCAGGCGGGTTTCTTATTGCGGAATTCTCTGAAATCAGTATATCGTCATCCCGGACAAAACCTCCGGAGAGAGAATTGATATACACGCCGGATCCTAAAATTAAAATAAATGTGATGGATAACACCGGGACTAAGCGGGCGGATCTCATTATCTCTACAGTTTGTTTCTTATCGTATCTATCGAGGCGATAGCGGCTCCCGGATAATAGAACTCCAGGATCTCATTAACTTTCCTGCCTTTTGACGCCATTCCGAAAGCTCCCCATTGGCACATTCCCACGCCATGCCCCCAGCCTTTTCCTTCGATAACAAGGCTGTTCCATTTAATGGAAGCGCTGAACTTGGTGCTTCTTAATTCATTAGGGCCGATTATCTGCCTAAAGTCTTTTCCTGTCAAAACGACGGATACTCCGGAGCTATCCCTTATCTCCATCTTATCTACTCTTCCGGACTCATTTCGCGTCAATACCTTTACCGATACGATCTTGCCGATCTTATAAGCGTTTTCGCGAAGCTTCGCCTCGAGAGTCCATAGAGGCAATTCTTTTGTCCACTTGTAGTGCGGCGACTGTTTGCAAAAATCGCAAGCTACTCCTCCTCCGAGCGGAGGCAGGTCGATCTTCCATACGTTGGAAGCGTTTTCGGTAGAGCCGGCACAGGTAGCGTGATAATAGGCCGGCAGAATATCGTCTTTGTAAACCAGGACCATATTCTTAGTCGAATTTACCGCCATAGTGGTGGACCACCTCTCCGACGTGGATCCTCCGTACACCTGCGAATATATGTCGCTGCGGAGATCGTAAGGCTGCAGTTTGTTCTGTCTGGCCTGGTAAAGAGCGAACGTCCTGGCCGCTATCGCCTGGGCTTTCAGCACTTCCATAGGCCAGCGATGCGAGACTTCGTGATACAGTACGCCGTAAAGATAGTCGTCCAGGCCTATATGGTTTATCACCATGAGTTTTCCGGTATCTTTTCTGACGATATCGACGTCTCCTCTGAATAGCCGGCCGCCGACATATATCTTCGCCTTGCCCTCGGCGGTTATTCTTATGCCGCCCATCTTCAGTTCTTTAGCTCCGACCATGAGCCCGTCTTTTGTCCCGGATATTTTTGTGGCTATCCTGGAGCCGTGCATCAGCACTCTATCCGAGTTCGCGGCGTATATCTTGTAAGCGTCCTTCACGGACAGATATACGGAATCCTTATCATCCATTATCAGGACTCTGACGATTATAGGATCGGAATTCGCGTTAAGAGCGATCGACGTTCCGGCGACAAGCGCGGTGATCAATAGCGCCGATATAAAGATATTGCTTCTCATCTCTTCTTTACCTTTTCTTTATCCGATCTCTTGCCCTCGAGCCTCTCTTTTTCAGAAAATATACAGCCGCAATAGTTTTGTCGATATATGCCTTTTGACATTGCCTCATCGAGCGCGTTTCTGAATCCGGGCCTGAAATCTTCGTAATAGAATCTGACGCCGGTCTTATCGCTTACATCTTCACCTATCTCTTTTAATAAATCGTGGTCCTGATAGGGGCTTCCGAGGAGCGTGGTCGAAAAAGCGTCAAATCCGTTCTCTTTAGCGAACTTGGCCGCGCTCTCAAGCCTCATCCACCAGCAGATAGGACATCTCTTATCCCGCGTTTCGTTATATGCAACGTATTGTAAGTATCTATCCATATCGTGGTCACCTGATATGAACTTTACTCCGGTTTCCGTTAAATATTTTTCCGCCGCGGCGCTTCTCTTCTGGGCTTCAGAATAAGGATGGATGTTCGGATTATAGAAATAGCCCGCGATCCTGTAATCTTTCTTCTTGAGTTCGGAAATAGGATATATAGAACAAGGCGCGCAGCAGATATGCAGCAATACGCTCATCTTGCCCGGCATCACAAAAGTCCTTTGCCGGATTTATTCTTATCCGTGAATCCCATATGCGCGTAAGCCTGAGGGGTAAGCTCTCTTCCGCGCGGAGTCCTTTTGAGAAATCCTATCTTAAGTAAAAACGGCTCAACTATGTCGACTATAGTATCCGGCTCCTCATTCATCGTCGCGGCGATCG
>CAZHIO010000027.1:0-8093 GCA_964532615.1 uncultured Planctomycetia bacterium | reverse complement strand
CGGATACCATATTGATCATGGTAGCGTTTCTGCGGGCTGTCATCATGCTCAGTCTTGAGCGTTTTTTTCTATGTCTCATATTATTCCGACTCTTCCTTGGGTTTATCTTCCCCCGTCTTGATCCCCAGCGAAATACCCATGTCACCAAGTATCTTGTTAATTTCAGCAAGCGATTTCTTGCCGAAATTCCTGTACTTAAGCATCTCCAGCTCTGACTTCTTTACAAGGTCCCCTATCGTCTTTATCCTCGCTTCTCTCAGGCAGTTAGAGCTTCTTACCGAAAGCTCCAGCTCGGAGATGGGCACCTTGAGCTTCTCTTTAAGCTGTCTCTGCTCTTCGGTTTCTTCGGGGGCCTCTTCTTCTTCCGGCAGTTTCCCGAAACCGACGAATATGTCGAGATGCCTCTGGAATATATTTGATGCATAAAGCAGCGCCTCTTTCGGGTCGATAGCGCCGTTTGTCCATATCTCCACTATCAGTTTGTCATAATCTGTAATCTGACCTACGCGCGTATTCTCTACCAGAAAATTGACCTTTTTAACAGGAGTGAATATGGAGTCTATGGCTATCACGCCTATAGATTGACCTTCTTTTTTATTACGGTCCGCCGGCACATACCCTCTGCCCCGTGCGACTTCCATCTCGATCTTAAGCTTTACATTCTTAGTAAGGGTGGCTATGTGAAGATCCGGATTAACGATCTCTACGGTCTCGTCAACCTTTATATCCTTTGCCGTCACGTCGCCCTTCTTCTCCACGCTTATCGTCATCGGCTTCGGAGTCTTAAAGTGCGACTTTAGCACGAGCCTCTTTATATTCATTATTATCTGAGGAACGTCCTCGAGCACGCCGTTTATAGAAGAAAATTCATGGTGAACGCCTTCGATCTTTATGCTGGTAACGGCGGTCCCCTCTATAGACGATATAAGGATCCTGCGCAATCCGTTCCCGATCGTTGTGCCGTAACCTCTCTCAAACGGCTCGGCTATAAACTTCCCGTAGGACGTCGTATGAGCAGCTTCATCCAGTACGAGCTTTTTAGGCATTTCG
This sequence comes from uncultured Planctomycetia bacterium, assembly GCA_964532615.1. Lineage (GTDB taxonomy): Bacteria > Omnitrophota > Gorgyraeia > 2-01-FULL-45-10 > 2-01-FULL-45-10 > CAIMPC01. The sequence continues at coordinate 7,043 of CAZHIO010000027.1, read as the reverse complement.
AAACTCTTCATGCTTATACCCATGTAAATATCTCCTTAGATTTACCGCGCGAACAAATTTTTATCCGCACCTATCCGTTAACGTAAGACGGCGTTTTGCAAATAAAATAATTTTACTATTTGGAATACAACTCGACTATGAGCTGTTCCTGTATCGGGAACCCGACGTCATCTTTAGTCGGCATTGCTGTAACCCTGCCCTTTAGAGAGTCCTTATCGACATCCAACCATTTCGCGATGGGCCTGTCCTTAAGAACCTCGAAACGATCTTTGAGCGCCTTACCCAGCTTCTCGGAGACTTTAACCGATACCTCTTCTCCCAGCTTTACTGTATACGAAGGTATATCGAGCCTCTTGCCGTTTACATATACCCTTCCGTGCTGAACAAGCTGTCTGGCTTCCGATCTGGAATTACCGAGATTCATCCTGAAGATAACATTATCGAGACGCCGCTCCAGAAGCTGAAGCAACATGATACCCGTAACCTCTTTAGACCTCTCAGCTATCTGGAAATAGTGCCTGAACTGCCTCTCAAGCACTCCGTATATTCTCTTGACCTTCTGCTTCTCTCTCATCTGAAGGCCATAGTTTGTATCTTTCTTTCTGATCTGGCCGTGCTGGCCCGGCGCATACTCCCTGCGCGATATGGCGCACTTATCGGTAACGCACCTCGAACCTTTTAAGAATAATTTTGAGCCTTCTCTCCTGCATAGCCTGCAAGATGGACCGGTATTCCTTGCCATTACACTCTCCTTCGCTTCGGTGGACGACAACCATTATGTGGTATAGGCGTGACGTCCTTGATCGATCTGATAGCAATTCCGGCCGCCTGAATTGATCTTATTGCGGACTCCCTGCCGGCACCGGGTCCTTTTACAACGACTTCCACTTCTTTAAGCCCTCTTTCGACGGCCTTCTTAGCCGCAGTCTCGGCGGCAATACCCGCGGCGAAAGGCGTGGATTTTTTAGACCCTTTAAATCCCGCGCTGCCGGTTGACGCCCATGTAAGAACGTTGCCTTCTTTATCGGTGATAGAAACTATGGTATTGTTGAACGATGCCAATATATGAACAACACCGCTTGAAACGGCGCGCGCTACCTTCTTACTCTTTTTAGCTTTAGGTTTTTTTTGTTCCACATTACACCCTTCTTATTTTATTTTTTTCCTGCGGTTGGCTTAGCCGCCGGTTTCTCCGCGGCCTTAACCCTCTTAATGCCTACGGTCTTTCTGGGGCCTTTCCTGGTCCGCGCATTGGTCTTGGATCTCTGCCCCCTGACCGGCAAGCCTCTCCTGTGCCTGAAACCTCTGTATGTTCCGGCATCAATAAGCCTCTTAATATTCGCTGAAATCTCCCTTCGAAGATCTCCCTCAACCTTATAGTCTCTCTGAATTATGGTGGCGAGCCTGGCGACCTCTTCTTCGGAAAGATCCTTAGCTCTCTTATCGGGACTTATATTTGCGGTCTTAAGCACCTTATTCGATAAAGAGCGTCCTATGCCGTAAATATACATAAGAGCTATCTCTATTCTCTTCTCTTTCGGGATATCAACACCTAATAATCTTGGCACTTATTCCTCCTGTCAACTTAAAATACTATCCCTGCCTCTGCTTGTGCTTGGGATTGGAGCAGATCACCTTTAACGTGCCTTTGCGGCGCACTATCTTGCATTTAGGACATATCTTTCCGATACTCGATCTTACTTTCATATTTTTTCCTATTTCTCTCTGCGGATTATTCTTCCCCTCGATAGATCGTAGGGAGAGAGTTCCAGTGTCACGCTGTCACCGGGAAGTATCCTGATAAAATGCATCCTCATCTTACCTGAAATATGCCCCAGCACCTTGTGACCGTTAGCAAGTTCAATCCTGAACATTGCGTTAGGTAACGTCTCGATCACTTTTCCTTCTACAATAATCGCTTCTTCTTTAGGACACATATTATGCCGTTAAAACCTCAGCTTTTCCTTCCCTTACCACTATCGTATGCTCGAAATGAGCCGATAACTTTCCGTCACCCGTAACTATCGCCCAGCCATCGTCGATGGTCTCTACCGTGAACGTGCCTTCGTTAACCATGGGCTCTATGGCCAGTACCATACCGCTTTCAAGCCTCGGTCCCGTTCCCGGTTTACCGAAATTCGGAACCTGCGGGTCTTCCCAGAGAGCGGTCCCTATTCCATGACCGACAAGATCCCTGACAACGCTGAAACCGTTACTCTCAACTGACTTCTGGACGGCGGAGGATATGTCACCTAAACGATTGCCCGCTATCGCTTTATCTATGCCCTCTTGCAGCGACCTTTCAGTTACCGACAAGAGCTTTTCGCTTGCGGCGCTTATCTCTCCTACGCCTACAGTTATCGCGGCATCGGCATAATAGTTATTAAACTTTACGCCTATATCGATAGAAATTATATCGCCGTCTTTCAGCGTCCTTTTGGATGGTATCCCGTGCACAACGACGTCGTTAATCGAGGTGCATATATTGGCCGGATACTCCCTGTTCCCCACCCTCACGCCTTTGAAAGCCGGAACCCCATCGCGCTTTACTATCTCACGGCAAGCCATGATATCCAGATCGATAGTGCTTACGCCGGGCGCTACATTTTTTCTCAACAGTTCAAACGTAGCCTTGATTATCCTGCCGGCGCTGCGTATAGACGATATTTCGTCTTCGCTTCGCAATACGATCATGCAAATTTTGCGTCAATAAACAACTTTGAAAGAACGTTAAAAAGCTCGGCTACTTCCATGTTCCCGTCAACGGTTTTAAGAATGCCCTTCTTGGTATAATAACTAATAAGCGGCTTAGTCTGTTCTTCGTAAACTTTAAGCCTGTTTCTGACTGTGGCTTCATTATCATCGGCTCTGTGATATAGCTGGCCGCCGCACTTGTCGCATACGCCTTCCTTCTTCGGCGGTATATTCTTGATATGATAATTGAAACCGCAAACTTTACAGACCCTTCTGCCCGTCAGGCGTTCTATAGACATATCGGTTGAAGTGGCAAAATATAGAACCATATCAATGGCTGATCCCGCGCCCTCAAGCGCCTTATCCAGATCTTCGGCCTGCTTTATCGTCCTGGGAAATCCGTCCAATAAAAAACCTTTTTTAGTATCCGGCTTTTTGAGCCTCTCGGCTACAATACCGGTAACTATCTCGTCGGGTACCAGCCCCCCCTTATCCATATATTCCTTGGCCTTTAAACCTAACGATTCGCCGCTCTTAATAGATTCTCTGAGAATATCTCCCGTGGATATATGGGGCAGAGCATACTTCTTGGAGAGTATCACGCTTTGCGTCCCCTTACCCGCGCCGGGAGGCCCTAATAGTATTATCTTCAACTTATATCCTTATGAAGTGCGGGCTTTTAGTCTGCCCTTTTTCATGAATCCCTCATAATGCCTCATCAGCATATGAGATTCGATCTGCTTCATAGTATCCAGCATGACTCCCACAATGATAAGCAGTCCCGTTCCGCCGAAAAAACTCGCTACCAGGTACGGTATCTTCAGCCAACTCGATATAAGACTTGGCAATACCGCGATTATAGCTAAGAATATCGCACCGGGAAAAGTTATTCTGGTCATGATGAAATCTAGATATTCCGCGGTCTGCCTTCCCGGCCTTATGCCGGGCACAAATCCCCCGTACTTCTTCATATTATCGGATATATCGATCGGATTAAAAGTTATAGCCGTGTAGAAATAAGCAAAAAACATTATGAGTAGAGCATATAACACGTTATAGACCAGCTGCCCCCTGGTTAATACAGCCGCGAATTTTTGAAAAGCCTGATTCGGTATAAAGCCGGCGATAGTGGCCGGAAATAGTATTATGCTCTGCGCGAATATTATAGGAATTACGCCGGCCTGGTTTACCCTGAGCGGCAAGAAAGTGGCCTGACCGCCGTAGATCTTGCGCCCCACTACGCGCTTGGCGTATTGAACGGGTATCTTTCTCTGCCCCTGCGTCACGCTTATAACCGCAACGACGACTCCGATAAGAAGCGCGACCATGATAATCAATGTAAAAGGATCGAGCTGAGCTTTTTCCGGAGCAAACGGACTGAATAAGGCCCAGAGTTGGTACATAGCGGTAGGTATCCTGGAAACTATACCTGCCGTAATTATAAGAGACATTCCGTTACCGATGCCATACTCCTGTATCTGCTCTCCAAGCCACATTATGAACGCGGTGCCGCTTGTCAATGTTATAACGGTAAGTATCCTGAAAGGCCAGCCTGTAAACTGCGCTATCTGTAAACCCTGAAAATGCGCCGGGTTCTCAAGCCATAACGCTATGAAATATGACTGCACTATCGATAACGCTATCGTGCCGTATCTTGTATACTGCACTATCTTCTTATGCCCGGCCTCGCCTTCCTTCGCGAGTCGTTCCAAAGCCGGTATGACAGCCGTTAGAAGCTGAATTATAATAGAGGACGAGATATACGGCATTATTCCGAGAGCGAATATCGTCATCCTGGATATGGCGCCTCCGGAGAACATATTCATTATGCCAAAGAGCTGACCGCCCTGACCCTGCGCGACCCTCGCGAAGAACTGCGCTAACTCTGCGCCATCGATGCCGGGCGTAGGTATGTATGTGCCGATACGATAAACGGCAATAAGCGCAAGGGTAAGCAGAACCTTCCTGCGGAGATCCGGGATCTTAAATATATTTGTAAAAGCTTCGAGCATCTTATTGCTTTATATACTCCATCTTGGAGCCGGAGGCGGTAAGCGCTTTCTTAGCGCTCTCTGAAAATTTATGCGCCTTGATAGTGATCGTTTTAATAAGCTTTCCGTGTCCAAGCACCTTTATCGGAGATCTGGTACTGCCTATTAATCCGGCATTTTTCAATTCTATCGGCCCTACTACGCTATTTGCGTCAAACCTGTTCAATGACTCGACATTTACAACCTGATTATAGACTTTAAACATTATGCCGAATCCGCGCTTGGGGATGCGCCTGATAAGCTGCATCTGCCCGCCTTCAAATCCCGGACGCGTCGTCCTGCCGGAGCGTTTTTTGGCACCTTTACGTCCGCGGCATGAAGTCTTTCCGTGACCTGAGCCGGAACCTCTTCCCCGCCTTTTGGTCTTCCTGTTCGCGCCGTGCGGCGCGCCTATCTCATTTATTTTCACTGGTGACTACCTCGTCTTCGATAATTCTGGTTAACCGTAAATGTTTTAGACCGTCTATGGCCGCCTTAAGCACATTCAGCGCTGAGTCTGATCCTAAGCTCTTAGTCAGAATGTCCTTAATACCTCCGGCTTCGCATATCGCGCGAACCGGTCCGCCCGCTATAACTCCGGTACCCTCACCGGCCGGTTTCAACAGCACTCTGGCGGCTTTATAACGACCGATCATCTCATGAGGTATGGATGTCCCCTTAATAGGTATTTTGAACATATTCTTCTTGGCGTCAGTCATTCCTTTACGTATAGCCTCAGCGACCTCATTGCCCTTACCGAATCCCAATCCGACATTCCCTTTGCCGTCTCCGGCAACTACGAGTGCGTTGAACGAGAATCTACGGCCTCCCTTAACAACCTTGGCTACTCTCTTTATACTTACGACCTTCTCCATAAGGCCGTCATCGGAGCCCCTGCCGCGATTCTGTCGTTGCTGTTTTGGACCGCGCTGGCCTGGCCGCTTTGACCTGTTGCCCTGCTGGGAAGCCGCCTTAGCCGGCTGAGCCACGGAGGCAGCCTGGTCTTTCACATCACCGGCGGCCTGCTTCTCGGCATCTGGATTTGAAACCGGGATCACCGGATCTTTAGCCGCATCTTTAATCTCGTTATTTTCCTTGTTGATATCTTCCAATTTATTTGCTCCTCTTACTTTAGAATTGCAATCCGCTCTTACGCGCGGCGTCCGCCAGCGCTTTAACGCGCCCATGATACAGATAACCTGCCCTGTCAAATACCACCTTCGTGACTCCGGCCTTTTTACTCGCTTCCGCTATAGCCGTGCCCAGAGCGCTTGCCCCTTTCGTGTTGCCGCTGTCCTTTTTAAATTTTTCTTTAACTTCGGGCGAAAGAGTGGACATCGCCACAAGCGTCTTACCTGCCACGTCATCGATTATCTGCGCATACATATGGTTCAGGCTTCTTCTGACGCTCAGTCTGGGCCTTTCGATCGTTCCCGTGATCTTCTTACGTATTATCTTATGCCTTCTCTCGCGACCCTCGATCTTTATCCATTTATTCATTTTTGTCCACTCTGCTTTTTTTGAGTACTATCAGTTTATGCCGCGCCGGCACCGGCAACAGCTTTACCGGATTTACGCCTGACGTGTTCGGTTGAGTATTTGATGCCTTTGCCCTTATAGGGCTCCGGCCTGTAATAATCCCTTATCTCCGCGGCCACTTCACCAACCTTAGCCTTATCGATTCCGGTGATATTAATGATATTAGGCTTTGGAGTGACTATGGTGATGCCTTCCGGAATATTAAAATTTATCGGGTGCGTATAGCTGAGTTGTATATTTAAGATCTTTCCCTGCACCGCGGCTTTAAAACCTACGCCTGTTATCTCCAGGTCTTTTTTGTATCCCGTAGTAACGCCTATGATCATATTATTGACTAAGCTGCGTATGAGCCCATGTATCGATTTATCCGGCTTTAGGTCAGACGGCCTGGATACGGAAAACTGGTTATCTTTTACCGCAACCTTAAAACTGACAGGCGCTTTGTATGAAAGCTTTCCGCCCTTGCCTTCGACTGTGATCACATTGTCCGGAGTAACCGTAACTTTTACTCCGCTCGGTATCGCTATCGGCTTCTTACCTATTCTAGACATTTATATATCTCCGTATTACCACGCGTAACAGATTACTTCCCCGCCGACCTTCTGCTCCCTGGCTTCAGTATCGGTTAAGAGTCCTTTAGAAGTTGATATTATAGCTATCCCTAAACCGCCATAAACCTTAGGTACATTGTCAGCCTGTCTGTAGGTCCTTAAACCGGGCCTGGAGATTCGCTTTAAGCCCAAAACTGCAGGTGAACCGTTCTTTAAGTACTTAAGATAA
>CAZHIO010000026.1:0-8162 GCA_964532615.1 uncultured Planctomycetia bacterium | reverse complement strand
ACAGATACACTTCTGAAATACCTGCGCCGCAATAAGAATACCGAATTCGGGCGTAAACACCGGTTCTCAGCCGTCAGATCGATCGCCGACTTCAGGTCCGCGGTGCCTGTCAGCAGTTATGAGTCGATACGTCCTTATATCGATAGAATTGCCGCCGGTGCGGACAATATCCTGACTAAAGATAAAGTCCTTTTTTTCGGCGTCACAAGCGGCACGACAAATAAAGCGAAGCTGATCCCTACCACCAGATACTCGGAAAAAATTAAAGAAGCTCTGCTGAGCCTATGGAGCTATTATATTTCCCGCGACCACCCGGATGTCCTCGACGGCAAGATACTGGCTATAGTCAGCCCTGAGATAGAGGGCCGCACCGACTGCGGCATCCCCTTCGGGGCCGAGAGCGGATACAGTTATAAGAAAATGCCGAAACTCATCACCGGGCTGTATTCGCTTCCTTATGAAGTATTTAAGATAGATGATTACGAAGCCCGCCATTATTCTATGCTGAGAATCAGCTTAGAGCATAACATCTCAACCATAGCGACTTTAAATCCGAACACGATAGTCCTGCTGCTGCGAAAAGTCGAGAGATGGCGCGACCTGATCATAGAAGATATAGCTAAAGGCACGCTCGCAGATGCTTTCAAAATTCCTTCCGATATCCGCGCGGCCATAAGCAAAAAGTTCAAGCCTAACCCGGCCAGAGCAGACGAACTGAGGATGATATTGAAGGAGAGAGGCGCGCTATTGCCGCGTCACTTTTGGCCGAATATGAAAATTATCGAGTGCTGGCAGGGCGGAATGATGAAGCTCTACCTGAAAGAGCTTGAATATTATTTCGGACGGATACCCAAGCGCGATATAGGATGCGTATCGACCGAGGCCAGGGCATCCATCCCCATAGAAGACGATACGCCCAAAGGTGTCCTGGCGATCCGAACCAACTTTTACGAATTTATCCGTAAAGAGGATATCGGTAAAAAAGATATGCGCACTCTGCTCTGCACGGAATTGTCGCAAGGCCAGGAGTATTTTATGATGGTGACGACAGCCGGCGGACTATACAGGTATAACATAGACGATATAATCAGAGTGACGGGGTTTTTCAGAAATACGCCCATGATCGAGTTTGTCCAGAAGGGGCTTGGCGCGACGTCGCTCGCGGGAGAGAAGCTTTATGAATCGCATGTGAACGAAGCTATGGCCGCAGTGATGGAAAGAGACAATATCCGCCTCGATTTTTTCTGCGCCGTAGCGAAGCCTATGGAGGGTCCGCGCTACGCTTTTCTGGTAGAGTTCTCCGGAGAGATCCCGACCGATAAAGAGAGCGTAAAGATCCTTGCGTCCATAGAAGAAAATTTGCGAAAACAGAACAGGGAATATGATTACGTCCGGCAGGCGCAGCTCTTAGCCTCTCCCGTAATGAAGATCTTAAAGAAGGGCTCCCTCGAGAAATATCGCTCGAGGAGAATATCCGAAGGCGCGCAGGAAGGCCAGTTTAAAACTCCGGAGCTGACCGCCGATCAGAGCTTCGACAATAACTTCGAGACAGAGAAGACGGTCGATCTCTCTATGGCTCAATAATGCTAAAGATAGGTTCCTGTAAAATAGATACGAAGGTGCTCTTTGCGCCCATGTCGGGATGTACCGACTTGCCGTGCAGGCTTATAGCCCGTGAGCACGGCGCAAAGTTCTGCTTCTATGAGATGATCGACGCTCATTCAGTGACCCACCACCGCAATAAAACGCTGACAATGCTTAAGACCTCGGAAAAAGACCGGCCTATCGCTCTTCAGTTACTCGGTAACGAACCGCGCATAACATTAGAAGCCGCAAACTTAGTGCTTCCGATGACTAAGGCCTCTTTTCTGGATATAAACGCGGCGTGTCCGGTAAAAAAGGTATCCAAGAAGAAAGCCGGAGCGTATCTTCTGAAAAACGGAAACACCTTATGCGCTATCATTAAACTACTGGCGTCTTCTTTACCTATTCCCATAACAGTTAAGATGCGGCTCGGTTACGAAAAAGAGACCATAGCCGACATCGCGCTCCTCGCTAAGCGATGCGAAGATAGCGGAGCCGCAGCCATATTCATTCACGGGCGCACGAGGCTGCAGCATTATGCCGGAGAGGTCAATTATGCCGGCATACGCGCCGTCAAGGAGGCGGTGACGATACCGGTCATCGGAAGCGGCGATGTGCTCTCGGCGCAATTAGCTAAGAAGATGTTCGACCAAACCGGATGCGACGCTATACTTGTAGCTCGCGGCGCTTTAGGTAATCCGTGGATATTTAAAGCGATAGACGACTACCTGAAAGACGGCAGCATGAGCGCATCCAAAGATCTGCAAACAACAAAGACGGTCATTAAACGCCATCTCACCTATATGCATGATCTTATGGAATGCAGCGAATCCGGCAAGACCGGAGTGATGCGAAAAGTCGTGCTGTGGTATTTGAGGTCCTTCCCGCGCTCCAAGAGCATGCGCAGCCAGATATCACTTGTAAAGAATTACGAAAAGATGTTAGAATTGATCGATAAGTTCGACTAATCAAATTTTATAGAAACCTGCCTATAAGCTCCAATTAAAGACCTCAGTACACCGATGAAGTGAATAATGCATGTTTGTTAGGAGTAAAAAAATCTATCTGTATTTTATTGACTTAACAATATCTTATGTTATAATTCCATATAATGTATAATAATGTAAAGTTAGCTTATGTTCGGAGAGTTATATCTTCAATCCTCGTAATCACGTTCCTTGCGACTTCTTGTGACCTTTCACTTGCGCAGGAAGTGTTCAAGGAATCCCGCGACGCGCTCGCTCCGTCCTCGCGATTCAGTCCGCTCGCCAGAACATACTTCAGTGAAAAAGAGAATAAGTATTTCACTATCACCGATGCCGGAAGCTTAAGACAAAATACGAAATTTAAGCAACTTACCGAGCTTCTTTACGCAAATAATCTGGCTATCGTTTCAGCCGGAGAAGCTCTTCATCTTAAGCTGAGTCAGGATGGAGTTAGCGAGCTCATGGAGAGGCGGCTTTATTCTTATGACCTCTTCAACTCCGACCGTACGCATGTTACGAAAAATGAAGACGGTTCGATCCGGCTCGTCCTGAAGGACGGGCTTCAGCATGACCGCGTCCTGCGCTGTTTTCTTTCCGATGAAAATAAGCCGTCGCCCGGTTCCGTAGAAATAACCATTTCCGATAAAAAGACATTTTGGGTAGAGGATATCGACGGGAAGCCTATATCCGCGAGTGGCATGCCGGCGCCGTTTGTTGCAGCTCCTCCGGAAGCTCCAGTTCCGGAATCGAAAATAAGAGATGTGCCATCCGAAATTCCGCCGCTATCATCGCCCGAGCCGCGAAACTCCGGCCGGAATATGATAGCTCTGATGATAGTGGCCGGTTCTATTGCCGCATTTTTGATATTCCGTTCCGACATCATTCCCGCGCTCGAGACGCTAATGGCATATACAGGGAAGGATTGGCTCCATTATGCCGCCTATCGTTCCATCTGCGCACTCGTAGGGCACAAGCTTGCTATCCGTTACGTGGATAATAGGGACAGACACTGGAGTCGCTATGCTCTCGCCATCTTTATTGAATCGTGTATAGCCGCGGTCTTAGTGCCGTTCTATTACAATTTTATCAGGCTCAATATCCCGGACCTTGGTCTGTGGTCTCACTCAATGAGGCCTGCCGCAGACCTATTCATCTTCGCTCTGCCTATGGCGATAGTCAATTTCAGCCTGATAGGCCTGCGAGACAGATGGATGGACGCCACCCACGCGAAGGCTGCCTCGATGACCGAATGGATTAGGTCGGCGGGTCCGTACGTAAAAATGAGGATTAAACAGCTTTTCGGCAGGGACGGGTTCTTTAAAGTGATGGTCTTGTTCTGGATGCCCATCTGTCATTACCTATATTATTCCGACTATTCAGACATTCAGCGTGTCAGCATGTCCGCCAGTATGATGCCCGTATTCGCGTTCATAGCCGCGGTGTACTTCGCGCGTAAGTCAGGCGAGAAGCTGACCGATAATCCTAAATTAAATAAAGCGCTGGAATATAGTCATCTTCTGCCGGTTGCTTTTGTTGCAGGGCGGGCCGTTGTCATGTTGTACCTCGGCAACTATGCATTTATGTGGAATGCCGTTTCCGGACTTTTGACCACTGGCGTAGGGCTATGTATGTATAAGGTGTTTGATTGGATCCGGAGCCTGCTCTTCGACCGAGATTCCGGATCCCCAGATTCCGGGGACACAATACTTAATTCGAGACCAGTAGATAGCAATTTCGCGCCATTTCTTGCGTGGAACAGGTACTTGCTTCGTGTAAATGAAGAGCGTCTGATAGCGCTTAATGCAAAGACGGTGCCGATATTGTATAGCCGCGGAGGCGAATATTCATATGAAAGAGTACTTTTTAGCAAAGTAAACCCTATGGCCTATTCTCGTAAGGCGGCGCGCATAAGGTTTAAGATTCAAAACCTTAAGAGACGCATAAAGGAAGGCGGGGTAGAGGAGGACCAGAATTTATCTCCCGCAGAATTCGCTCCGTCTGTGCCTATTAAGCCGATTACGCCCGAGCCAACGGATAAAGCAGCAGTCTCGCTCCCGGAAATCCAGGAGCTTCTCAGTGCTATTGAACGATCTTTCTTTGAGGCGATAAAAAAGACAAAGCTATGGGCATTAAACCAATTCTTCTGCAGCAGCAGCTCGAAGCTTCTGGCGAAAATAATTTCGTATAAATTTAATTTGCCGGTCGGCGGACAATCCCCTTACAGAATAGAGTTTATTCCGGGGTATCATCATGCTTCAGACGGGGATACATTTCATCTGTGGCTGGCAATATATCTGGGCGCTAAAGAACCCGCGCTATTTATTGACGGCTCTCACGTCCAATTTGACCCGCAATATCGCGGCAAGATAATCGTCAGAACTGATTATCAGCAGGCGCTTCGGGACTTAAGACTCGAGGATGCGCGGGATACGGTAAGACGGCACCCGGAAAGATTTGTAAAAGAGCCTGAATTCGTAGAAGAGCTTGAAGACATCCATCGGAACGGCGCTATATTTCTCGAACCCGGCATAGAGAGAATGATTGACGCCACTTTTGCGATGGTGAATAAAAGTCGTGGAGATCCTTTAACTGCTACCGTATCGAAAGAATCGCCCTCGCATGCCTCGGCCACTACCCATTGGGTGCGACGGATTTTTGGCCTTAACAGATCTTCCCGCGGCCCGCTTTTAATATTAGTAGCGCTCGTCATCGCACCATTTGTAGAAGAGTTTATTTATCGTGAGATACCGCTACTCATATCTCAGGTGTTCTTATCATTCACCGGGATGCCCACCGCGCCTGCGATGATAATACTCGCGTCGATTCCTTTGCAGGCATTCTCGGCGTTCCTCTTTTTGCGCCATCACAAAGGCATGGGAAAGATCCTGCCCCTTCGCAAAAAAGCGGCTCCTATAGCGGTAAATATCATTAACGGATTCCTTCTGCCGCTCATCATTTCAGGGTCGCTCGATGTATTTGGCCTAAATATTTTTCTTGCCGGCGGATCGCTTAAAACGGCCTACTGGGCTTTTGTCGGAGTTCATTCCGCAGTTAACTTGGCTATTCTTATAATCAATGCTAATGTTAATTTTAGAGATGGGAGGCTCGGTTTAGCGGTTACAAAAAAATGGCCAATAGTAGGGATGGACCACGATACCGCCAGACGCAGGGCGCCATGGCTGCGCAGGAGGGTCGCAAACCTTGGAAACGAAACTGATGTCAGGACAAATGAATGGAGAACTCTTGAAGATGCCGTGAGGTCAGTCTACGAAACGATACATCGCGAGAGGCCTGACATAACCGAAAGATATACAAACCTCGATAAATTAAGCGCGCCAGCCAGAAAGATGCTCGAGGAAGACATATATGGTATTACAGCGGGTCATATACAGGCATGGGGGCTTTCTTACATTACGCACGAGAAACTATGTCCGTACTTTAACGGTAAACATTCATTGGCATTATTAGCCGCCTTCCCAAAGCTAAATTTAAATTGTTACGGATTCGGGGTAGATTACTCGACGCGCGATAGTGCGGCCGAATCGGCGAGATTTGTTATAAGGCGGGAGGTGCCTTACACAATGGAGCGCTACAATAAGATAGAGCTCCTGAGACCTGACCAGATAAGTGCTTTGAAAGACGATATCTGCGCGATAAACGCCAGTCACATTCAGGCATGGGGACTATCCGGACTATTGGGCAAGAAGAACGCTCCGTGGTTCGAGGGAAGTTATTATAATATATTGACCAGCATTTTTAACAGTACTATTCTATGCTTGACCTCGGAGGATATTGCGAAATTTAGAAAAAGACACCGTGTGCTGCGATATTCGTGGGTCGATGGTGAAGAACAAGCAATTGTCAATATCACTGATGCTTTCGAAAAGAACAGGCCAGATATCATAAAACGTTACTTAAAAATCGATGATATGAGCGCTGCCGACAAGGAGTTATTGCACAGGGATGTAATTAAATTATCTTCGGGACATCTGAAGTCCTGGGGGATTAATACATGTTACCATAATATCTATAAAGGCATTTATCCTAACATTAAAAGTCATGCCGATCTCCTTATTGTCGTGTTTCCAAAGCTCGGGCTTAATAAGATGGATTTTGAGTGGGACTGGTCATCTCCGGATGCTGCATGCCAATCAATAAGGTTTGCATTGAGGAAGAACGCTCCGATAATAATGAGCGACTATGATAAATACGAAACATTATCGACAGATGAAGCACAGTTGTTGGCATTAAGAGTTTACAGATTAACAGCCGGTCATTTCGGAGCTTGGGGGTTATATGGCGCGCTGAAGAAAGAAACGACGCCTTATTTTAACGGTAGCCACATCGATGCATTGATAATGGCGCTGCCGAAACTCGGGCTCGACAAAAACGGTTTCTATATGCACAAGCCTTTAGTCATCGATCTTCCCGATGCTGGCATAGATATGCCATCAGATACTGTTATCAAAGAGGCTCCGGCAGAAACTGTTACGACGACCGAGTCTAAGCCGGCAACAAAACCAAAGAAGGAAACAATACGGCCACAGAGGACTCCCAAGGTTCGCAAAGAGAAAATCACTATAGCTGCCATGCAGGCAAATATGGATAAGCTCAAAGCAGCCTTGTCTGAAGGGCCGATGACGATGATCGAGCTTGCTTCGGTTGTTGGTTTTGGTGCAGTGGTAATACGTAAATGCTTAAAGCGAGATGAACTTAAAGAGCATAGGAAAAAACTGATAAGCCCAAAAGAGAAGGTGGCGCTTGAGCGCAGGTTGTATATAAAATCTCTTGTAGAGACTGCGTCGAGAACCGCATCTGAGCTGGCAAAAATATGTGGAGTGAAGATATATGTTATATATAACGATTTCAAGGAAGAGATATTAAAACCATATACTGGTAAGCTGATCAACGGCAAGGAGAAGAGCGCTATCGACAGGCGGCTGAAGATAAAAGAGTTCTTAGCCGCCACCAGGCTAACCATGGGCGAGGTGGCAAAGCTTTGCGGTGTAACTGTATGCACGATATGGAATGACCTTAACACCAAAGAGCTGAGCGATATGCGTGGCAGGTTAATATCAAAAGACGAGATTAGGATTAACGAACGTCGCACAAAGATCAAGAAGCTCCTAACTGAAAATAGGATGACGATAGACGATATTGCCGCAGAGCTTGAATGTTCGCGGGGGCTTGCTGTAAAAGATCTCACTCTTTCTGAATTTGCTGGGCTTAGAGATAGGATCATCGGCAAGAGAGAGGCGAATGAGCAAGATATGATATCGCGCATAAGGATAGAGCTTAACAGAAAGGAACAAACCCTCTCAAAGCTTGCGGCCACTTTGGATGTCGGTAAACCGACTATTGAGAGATATCTTGAAAAGCCGGAGTTGCTTGACGTGCTCAAAAGGATTGTCGAGCCGGAGAAGGAGTCTAAAACACCTATTATAAAAGAAAGACTTGAAAAGGGGCCAGTTACTCTCGCCGAGCTGTCTACGCTTACAGGACTTGGCGTTCACACAGTATCTAGCTATGTTTCGAGCGAAGAGACATTAAGACCGTTAGCAGGCAATATTGTCAATGCCAATACCGAAAGGA